>DJEP01000057.1:27637-28365 GCA_002431915.1 Lachnospiraceae bacterium UBA5895
ACGGGATGCTGGAATCTGGTAGGGTTGGTAGAGTTACCGGTGATGGATACGTCTACGTTCTCCTTCCACATGATAGCAACACCTTCGGGAACGCTGTTAGCGCCATAGCAGTTAACCTTAGCACGAAGTCCCTCGGAGTAAGCGATTCTCTCTACCTCGGTAACGGTGTTGGTGTAAGGATCATAAGAGGTCTCAACAAAGGTAAATCCGTTGATACGGGAAATGATCTTTGCAGCGTCCTTACCAAGACCGTTCAGGATAACACGTAAAGGCTTCTGACGAACTTTGTTAGCCTTCTCTGCGATACCGATAGCACCCTCTGCTGCTGCGAAGGACTCATGTCCAGCCAGGAAACAGAAGCAGTCGGTATCCTCTTCCAGTAACATCTTGCCCAGGTTACCATGACCAAGACCTACCTTACGGGTATCAGCAACAGAACCGGGGATACAGAATGCCTGTAAGCCTTCGCCGATAGCTGCAGCTGCTTCAGATGCCTTTCTGCAGCCTTTCTTGATTGCGATTGCAGCGCCTACAGTGTAAGCCCAGCAAGCATTTTCAAAACAGATGGGCTGGATTTTCTTTACCTGATCGTAAACATCCAGTCCAGCATCTTTTGTGATCTTCTCTGCTTCTTCGATAGAGGAGATACCATAGCTGTTCAGTACAGCGTTGATCTTATCAATACGTCTTTCATATGATTCAAATAAAGCCATTTTTTCTGTCCTCCT
>DJEP01000057.1:28466-67575 GCA_002431915.1 Lachnospiraceae bacterium UBA5895
TCCCATGCAGTGTTGGCATCGTCACCCTTCTTGATGAAGTCGGTCATCTTGCCGAGGTTAACGAACTGGTAACCGATGATCTGATCATCCTTGTCCAGAGCGATACCGGTTACATAACCTTCTGCCATCTCCAGATAACGGGGACCCTTCTTCAGAGTACCGTACATAGTACCAACCTGGCTTCTTAAGCCCTTACCGAGATCTTCCAGGCCTGCGCCGATGGGCAGACCTTCCTCAGAGAATGCACTCTGGGTACGACCGTATACGATCTGTAAGAACAGTTCTCTCATAGCGGTATTGATTGCATCACATACAAGGTCAGTATTTAAAGCTTCCATAACGGTCAGACCGGGCAGAATCTCAGCAGCCATAGCTGCGGAGTGAGTCATACCGGAACATCCAACGGTCTCTACCAGAGCCTCCTGGATGATACCTTCCTTAACGTTCAGGGTCAGCTTACATGCACCCTGCTGAGGTGCACACCAGCCCACACCGTGAGTCAGACCGGAAATATCCTTAACTTCTTTTGCCTGCACCCATTTTGCCTCTTCGGGAATGGGAGCACAACCATGATGTACGCCCTGTGCAACGGGACACATTTCTTCAACTTCTTTTGAATAAATCATGTGAAATCTCCTTTCAATATGTACTTATAATACTATTGATAAAATAATATCATAATGGTCGTGTTCATTCTCTCATATTTCCTTTAAAAAATCTAGGGGTTTTGACAATTTTTTTCAATAGTTTGTATGAAAAAACACCATATCCCCCGACAGGCTGTACGGGAAATACGGTGCTTTGTGATTGTTGAAAATCAATTATCAACAGTTTACCAGCTCTTGATAAACGTATCGATGTAGTTGTCCAGACATTTCTTGATGACTTCGATGGCTTCTTCTCTGTTGCCCTTTTCATTGACTGCGGTGGTCTTGTTCTCCAGCGCCTTATATACGGTGAAGAAATGCTCCATTTCGTCTACCACATGTCCCGGCAGCTCGGAAATATCGTGATAGCAGTTATAATTGGGATCATTGAAAGGAACCGCAATGATCTTCTCATCGTTTTTACCGTTGTCCAGCATGGAGATCACACCGATGGGGTAGGCTCTTACCAGTGTCATGGGCTGTACGGGCTCGGAGCACAGTAACAATACGTCTAACGGGTCTCCGTCATCGCCGTAGGTTCTTGGAATGAATCCGTAGTTGGCGGGATAATGGGTGGAGGTATGCAGGATACGATCCAGGATCAGAAGACCGGTCTCCTTGTCAAGTTCATACTTATTCTTGCTGCCCTTGGAGATCTCGATGACACAGACAAAATCTGTGGGGGTGACTCTCTTGGTGCTCATAGTGTGCCAGATGCTTCCGTTTACTTCTTTCATAATTTCTCTCCTCTTACTCTATCGTTATTTCCGGTCAGTCTGTATTTATCCGCGGATCTGACCGCTTCCGTGGATCTTATATTTATAGGAGGTCAGCTCCTTTAATCCCATGGGACCTCTGGCATGCAGCTTCTGGGTACTGATGCCGATCTCTGCACCGAAGCCGAACTCAAAACCATCCGTAAAACGGGTGGAGGCGTTGACATAGACGCAGGCTGCATCCACTTCATTTAAGAACTCTTCCGCGGTCTCCGCATTTTCCGTCACGATACATTCGGAATGTTTTGTATTATAGCGGTTGATATGGGCAATTGCCTCTTCTACGCTGTCCACGGTCTTGATGGACAGGATATAATCCAGATATTCCGTGCCGTAATCCGCTTCCGTAGCGGGAATACAGTCCGTAAGGATCTCTCTGGTACTTTCGTCTCCGCGAAGTTCCACATTTTTTGTCTTCAGCGTCTCTGCCATCTTCGGCAGGAACCGGTCACGAATCCCGCGGTGTACCACCAAAGATTCGCAGGCATTGCAGACACCGATCCGCTGGGTCTTGGCGTTCATCAGGATCTTCACCGCCATATCCACATCTGCGTCCTTGTCCACGTAGACGTGACAGTTGCCGGTTCCGGTCTCGATCACAGGAATCGTACTGTTCTCCACCACGCTGCGGATCAGTCCCGCACCGCCTCTGGGGATCAGCACATCCACGTATTCCTTCATCTTCATGAACTGTGCAGTGACCGCCCGGTCTGTATCCTCAATTAACTGTACGGCTGTCCGGGGCATCCCACAGGCTTCCAGTGCATCCTGCAATACTTTTACGATAGCGGTATTGGAATGGATAGCATCACTGCCTCCCTTTAAGATCACGGCATTTCCCGTCTTAAAGCACAATCCGAAAGCATCCGCCGTCACATTGGGGCGTGCTTCATAGATAATGCCGATGACGCCTAGCGGAACTCTGACCTTGTCGATCTTCAGTCCGTTGGGACGCTCGAAATGCTCCATGGTCTCACCGATGCAGTCTGGGAGCGCCGCAATCTGCATAAGTCCCTCCGCAATCTGTGCGATCCGGTCACCGGTAAGTTTTAAACGATCCAAAAGTCCCGGATTCATTCCGTTCTTCCTGCCGTTTTCCAGATCAAGCGCATTGGCGGACAGGATCTCTTCCTGTCTGTCACACAGATACTTTTCCGCTGTCTGTAATGCTTTATTTTTCTCTTCGGTTGTCAGCTTCTGCAATACGTATTTGGCATCGCAGGCATTTTTCCCCAGTTCTAAAAGTTCCGCCATTTTTCCCGCCTTTCCAAAACAATGCTTTTATACCAAAATCACCTGATAAGGCTTTACATCCGTCTCTTCCACCGGTACCTCTTCTGCCTGCTGGCAGCGAAATCCCACAGCAATGCTGCGCAGCCGTAAGGCTTCTTTGTCTGCCAGATACCGGTCATAAAATCCGCCGCCGTAGCCCAGCCGGTTACCTAAGGGATCAAATACACTTCCCGGCATAAGGAAAAGGCTTCTTGCCGCGTTTTCCGGAGTGAACATATAGCTTTCCGTATTTCCTTCCGGTTCGCGGATTCCCTTATAGCCTTCCTTCAGTTCCTCCAGGGAATGAATTCGATAAAACTTCATTTCCCATCCTTCCACTTTTGGAACATAGACCGCTTTTCCATCCTGCAGGGCATTTTCTAAAATCTCCGTAGTGCAGATCTCGCTTCCGTAATTGACAAAGCCAAGGATCCTGTCGGAGAGATAATACCACTGATGTCCCAGGATCCGCTCGGTAATGAGGAACTTTCCTCTCTCACGTTCATCTTCTGTCAGGGCGTCCCTGCGGGATAATATTTCCTTACGAAGTAACTTTTTCTCTTCTCTTATCATTTTACTTTTTGTTCTTTTTATAAGACGGTTTTAATTTTTCAACAGAACCGTCCGGTCTCTCGATCTCAATGCTGTCCAGCTGCGCTTTCATGTTACACTTGATACTGTCTACATATTCCTGTCGCAATATGGACTGTTCCAGCTTTTCCTCGTCTGTCAGTCCTTCGCTTTGGGATTTATGATAAAGTTCGTTAATGCGCTTTATTCTTTCATCCATATTCATAGTGTGTTCCTCTTTTCGTGTGACTTTGCATCACTTATTTTTATGTAGATTCTCTACAAAGCCCGGCAGGTCAAAGGCTTCGTCCTTGTGTGCCACGAACAGGGTACCTTCGTTCTCCCCATCTAGCAGCCGGTGCAATACGCCGATATCCTTACTATTGGCAATAATCATATCCACATCGGAACTGGTGGCAATTTTAGCCGCGATCATTTTGGTATTCATACCGCCGGTACCTACATTGCTGCCGGTGGAAGCCTTGCCCATATTCATGAATTCATCCGTAAGTTCATCCACCTGCTCGATGAACTTTGCCTCCGGGTTCTGTCTGGGATCATCGGTGTAGAGACCGTCGATATCCGACAGAAGGATCAACAGATCCGCATCGATCAGTGCCGCTACGATAGCGGACAGGGTATCGTTGTCACCGATCTCGATCTCGTAGGTCGCTACGGTATCATTTTCATTAACGACCGGAATCGCACCCATTTTCAACAGCTGGGTAAAGGTATTGTGGGCATTGTAACGGTTCAGATTGTCCACGATGGTATTTTTCGTCATCAGGATCTGTGCTGCCACCTGATTGTATTCCGCGAACAGCTTCTGATAGGTCATCATCAGTCTCGCCTGACCGATGGCGGAGCATGCCTGTTTCACTGCCATGGCTTCTGCCTGGGTCTGCCCTTCGATGGTTTTTAAATTGACTGCCTTTTTACCGACTGCGATGGCACCGGAAGTCACCAGTACAACTTCCTTCCCCTGGTTGCTGATATCGCAGAGTTCTCTGACTAACTTCTCCAGACGGATGTAATCCAGATCTCCTGTCTCGGCATGCTGCAAAGAAGAAGAACCGATTTTAATAACGATTCTTTTCTTGTTCTTAATCTGTTCCCTTATGTTATTCACGTTGATTGCCTTTCTGCATACAAACTATGGATTATCTGCATAATATACTATTTTGTCCCATACGTCAACGCTGTAACGGAGCAAACTGTGATGCGATCTGTTCCGCCACTCGTATACCATCCATCGCCGCAGAGGTGATTCCTCCGGCATATCCCGCGCCTTCCCCGCAGGGATAACACCCACGGATCTCGGACTGTAAATTT
Source organism: Lachnospiraceae bacterium UBA5895 (assembly GCA_002431915.1). Lineage (GTDB taxonomy): Bacteria > Bacillota > Clostridia > Lachnospirales > Lachnospiraceae > Acetatifactor. The sequence continues at coordinate 33,064 of DJEP01000057.1, forward strand.
TCATCGCGCTCGATGCGCACCGGGGAAGAAGTCCGGCTCTCCACTCCCGTCAGGATCGCTGCCGGAGAGGCAAAACCGTGGATCTGCCTGTCAAAGCTGTCCATTCCCTCCACGAATGCCTGATTGCACTCCCCGGGAAGGAGCCCCGTAAGATCCGCCCATGCAAATTCTCCCTTACACTGCGGTTCCAGGCTGTCCCACAAGCCATCTTCCGGTCTGTTCTGTATCTCCCGGGGTTCTCCGGTAACCTTCTCTCTGAAGTCTCCGTACCTTTGTACCGGAAGTTTTCCGTCACACAGTTCATAGGCTCTCTGCTCCAGTCTGCGCTGGAATTCGATTCCCGCTAACGGGTGTTCGGAGCCGTAATCGGCAGGAGTCACCGCAACGATAATGGCACTGTTGGCGTTCTTCCCGTCACGACCGCTGTAGCTCATACCATTGACCGCCAGGTGCCCCGGTTCCGAGGATGCATTGACCACATAGCCTCCGGGACACATACAGAAGGAGTAAACACCTCTGCCGGTACTGGTCTTCGCCGTTACTTTATAGGCAGCAGCCCCCAGCCCCTTCACATGTTCTGCGCCGTACTGGCTTACATTAATCAGACTTTGGGGATGTTCCACGCGGAATCCTACCGCAAAAGGTTTCGCCGTCATGGGGAAATTTTCCTCATATAACATGGAAAAAGTATCTCTGGCGCTGTGTCCCGGAGCCAGTACTACCTGCTCGCAGGGAATCTCTTCCCTGCCGTTTACGACGACTCCGGTGACCTGCCCCTTCGATGTAAGGATTTCTGTCACCTGACTCTGAAAACGGACTTTCCCACCCAGTCGCAGGATCTCTTCCCGCATGCTTTTTACAACTCTGCTTAAGACATCCGTACCGATATGAGGCTTTGCCTGGTAAACAATCGCCGGATCGGCACCATGACTAACAAAGGTTTTCAGCACTTCCGTATTTCTGCCGTACTTATCCTTTACCAGTGTATTTAATTTACCATCGGAAAAAGTTCCGGCGCCGCCTTCCCCGAACTGCACATTGGAATCCGGTTTTAACCTTCCCGTCTTCCAGAACGCTTCCACATCCGTCTGTCTGGTATCCACGTCCTCGCCGCGCTCTAAAATCACCGGTGCATAGCCGTGCTGTGCCAGATAATAGGCACAGAATAATCCCGCCGGTCCCATACCGATGATCACCGTAGGATGTTTCTGCATCTGCGTGCCGCCTTCCGGGAAATGGTACTCTGTCATTTCCATCAGCTGTACATTTGCCTTCCCCAGTCGGCGAACCGCATCCTTATATACTTTTTCCTCTCTCTTCACCGTCACATTTACGCTATAGCTGTAGAAAAGCTCCGGTTTTTTTCTGGCATCCAGAGACTGCCTTACGATCTCTATGGCAAGAATCTCAGCCTCCGTGATCCGCAAGATCTGTGCCGTCTTACTCATAAGCTGAGCTTCGGTATGATTCACCGGAAGCTTCAGCTGGTTCAGTCTGATCATAATCCTTCTACTCCTGTTATTGTGCTGCGTGATATCCCGCCAGATATCCGCTGCTCCATGCCCATTGCAGATTGTATCCTCCGCATCTGCCGTCCACGTCCAAAATCTCTCCCGCAAAATAAACACCGGGACAGTGCATGGATTCCATCGTCTCTTTTACTTCCGTTACCGCAACTCCGCCTGCAGACACCTGTGCATTCTCGTAGGGATTGCTCTCTGTAATATGCAGTCTGAAATTCCGACAGAGAGCGTAGAAATTGCGGATTTTCTCTTCCGGGATCTCCCGCATGGGCGTTGCCAGACGGATCCCCGCCAGTTTCAGCAGTGTCGAAGTCAGTTTTTTATGTAAGATACCGGTAAAAAATTCCTCCGCAGTCCGGTCTCCCTGGAGAAGCTTGCGGCTCTCCTGTAATTTACAATATTCTTCTTCGGACAGTTCCAGCAGGAAATCTATCTGTGCCACACATTCTCTACGTTCTCTGAGCCGGTAGTTCACACTGCGGCTTAACTGGAATACCGGAATGCCGGAGATACCATAATCCGTCAGCTGCAATTCTCCCCGCTCCCTGCAGATCTCCTCACTGCCGCACAGAATCCGGATCTCGCTGTCCGCCCGAACCCCCGCGATGCCTTTTAACAGATCCGTCTCCTGACAACGCAGCTGCACCAGTGCCGGAACCGCAGGAATACAGGTATGTCCCAGTTTCTTTGCGATCTTAAAGCCACTGCCGTCCGATCCGGTGGCAGGAGCCGCTTTTCCTCCGCAGGTCACAATCACCGCATCGAACTGCCACTCCTTTTCCCCGTCAGTGACAAGCAGCATCCCTGAATCCATCCGTTCCACTTTAGTAATCTTGCACGCAAACACTGTCTCCACGCCGAGAGCTTGCAATTCATACCGCAGCACATCCAGTACCGCAGCCGCCTGTTCGCAGACCGGATAGAGATATCCGTTTTTTTCTTTTACCATCAGTCCGATGCTCTGGAAGAACCGGATCGTATCTTCTGTGTCAAAACGTTCCAGTGCCTTTTCAATCCACTGCAAATCTGTGCCGTGATAACATTCCACAGAAAGCGCCCGGTTGCTCAGATTGCATTTCCCGTTTCCTGTCTGCAATATTTTCTTCCCTACACGGTCATTGCGCTCGAAGATCGTCACCTTAGTGCCTTCTCTTGCCGCAGTTATGGCTGCCATCATACCGGCAGCTCCGCCGCCGATCACACCTATCTGTTTCTTCATCTGTTTCACCTTTGTTTAAGAGGAATAAGTCTCCAAAAAATCATACAGTGTCTCTTCATCCGGGACGAACAGCATGTCCATGATCTGCAGCTGCAAAGCCTCCGGCAGATCCCCCAGTGCAATTCCCGTATTGATATATACCGTGGTTCGGTCCTCTAAATATACCACCACTTCATGATCCGTCACCGCCAGATAAAAGCTTTCACTGGGCTGGACATAGCGGTAATCCATACGAATCACGACCCGTTCTCTGGAAAAAGACAATACCTCCAGACCCACAAATCCACGTTCGATCTCCGAAAGCGGCGGATGCTCAGCATACAGATCCATGGTTTCCAAAAAGCTCTCACGATCCATGCCGATGTATTTGTGCGGGATCTTCCAGGAGGTCTCAACGCTTGTCCCCCGGAGAATATCGGTCTCTTCCAGCACATATTCCGTATCCGCACACAGTGTCTCCCCGGAAGAAGCCACAGCCACACTTAAGCGGGAGACTCCCTCTTCGTCTGTCGCCGTCTCCTCCGAGGTATACGGCGGTTTGGCTGTATCATTCATATTATACCAAAGTCCCGGATAGAAAAAATGAATTCCCCAGACGCCGAGATATATTCCCAGTCCCAGGAAAAAGACCGGAACTACAAAAAAGTAACTGATACGTTTTACAAATTTCATACTGCCTCACATCCATGGTGTCAATGTTTCCTTCTTTGTATCAGTATCAGTTATTTTTTGGAAAATATACATCCTGACGCCCCGTTTGGGGAATGTCTTAAATCAGCCGGAGCATTTTCCCAAACTTACGCATCAGCCAGCCGCCGGGAATATAGGAAAAATCGGCTCCCCTGAAGCACCGTAACATAATAAGCAAAAACCAGTAGAGCAAAAGCGTAATCACCAGTTCCAACAGTACGGTCACCACCGCTCCCAGATGGGGAAGCATAATCTTCTCCAGACCGAACGCCAGCAGACCGCATGCCAGGCAGCATCCGGCGGGAATTGCCAGACCTCTCAGGGTGTCCGGCCAGGTCTTCATCTGCAGACAGGCAATCACACACAAGACCACAGCACCGCATGCCATACTTATGACAATGCCAAGCACAATGCTTAAGCTTCCGGCATTTTCCAGATTTAAAAGCACTGTTTCCGCTATCACAAAAATAATGTCCATAATGCCGTATCCTGCCAGACCAAGGTATCCCTTTCCCGTCATTTTCAGGATTTCCGAACAATACAGAATCAAAAGCAGCCACAAAATAAGTGAGGAGCCCCCGGTAAGCATATCCGCCAGCTGTGTAGAGACGGTGTTATCCAGCGCCTGGGCAATGGGCAATGCCAGCACTGCTATCACTATGGTAAAAAACAGTCCATGAAGAAAAACGCCCTGCAGACCTGCCTGAAACGCGGATTTTGCTAACCGGTCTTCTTTTTTCTTAAGATGACCGCCGGTCCTGGCAATACCGGGCAGCATCCCCGCACACAATATCAGTGTTGGGAAAAGCAGTGTCACCAGATATCTTCCGGCAAACACTCCGTATTGTTCTGCAGATGCATAAATATCCTGAGACTGTCTCTGAAACAGAATAAGTCCCAGCCATAACGGCAGCAGGAAAAGCAGCTGTCTTAAAATATCTCCGCCGATTCCCGGGAACAGAGAGCCGATCTGTCCCACAAAGCTGTCGGTTTCTTTCATTCCGTTCTCATTCTCTCTTCTTCCGGACATGCTGCCCCGGTAGATCATGAACAGGAACAGTGTCACTAAAATTTCCGAGATCAGAACGCCCAAAGCCACGCCCATGGCTCCGTACATTGCCGTGAAATCATCCCTTTTCAGAAGAAGACTTACCTTCTCTCCGTAAGTGCCGAAGATTCCCAGGAATAAAAGTCCGAGCCCCAGATAAAACACCTGACGAAGTACCGCAGACACCGCGGAGGGCATCTCCGCTCCTTCACCCTGGAAACATCCGAGGAATACAGACTGGATACTTCTGAAAAATAACACTGGACAAAGGATCCATAAAATCATGCTGCCGTAGGGGATGCGGAATACTTTTTCCAATACCGCATATCCAACACCGGCACAAAATAACGCTGCCAAAAATCCTGCAGCCATCTGGAACAGCATCATATTTCTGCGTATTTTCGACACGTTTTTATATTGTCCCTTGGCGCTTCTTCCGCGAAGAAGCTTTCCCATCCGGTTCGGAACGTTTTTCCCCGTAAGGATCCAGAAAAATGCAAACACCAACAACGCCGCCGTAAGATAAGCCAGCCCGTTATTGCCAAGTTTCCTTCCGAATATCCAGACATTTATTCCCGCCAGAGCATATGCGAAAAATTGTATCTGTTTTCTTTTTACCTCTACCTGATTCATTTTGGTTACCTATACGTGTATTCCACGCCCTTTTTAATCTCTTGTAATTCCAAGGGATGAAAGAACCTGCTCCTGCTTAGTCTCCATTACCTTCGCTTCGTCTTCTTCCATATGGTCGTATCCACACAGATGCAGCATACTGTGGGCTACCAGGAAAGCAAATTCTCTTTTTCTGCTGTGTCCGTAGCTCTCCGCCTGCTCCTTTACGCGATCCACGGAGATAATAATATCTCCCAGAATCAGTTCTCCGGTATCCGGATCAAAATAATCCGCCTCTCTGTCTTCGGAGATCTCAAAATCACCGGGTCTGTCAAAATCCAGATTCGGGAAAGACAGTACATCCGTCTCTCTGTCAATGTTACGGTATTCCTTGTTGTATGCGTGAATGCCGTCGTTATCGGTCAGCAGCACATTTAATTGTACCTCATAAGGACAGCCTTCCATATCCAGTACAGCGTTTGCTACTTTCTCTACCGTATCCTCTACAGGGAATGCCTCTGTCCCTTCAGAGAAATTCTCCTCTGTCTCATTTTCAACGTAAAAAGTCATAATACAGTTTCTCCTCCTTAAATATCTTCTGCATCCGGTTCCAGTCATGCAATGTCATATCGCATTCACTGACGATTTCCTTCTGCCAGATACGTTCAAATATCTTATCAATAACCTGGTCATAATCCGGCTTCTTGTCCGGCTCCTTTTGCAGCAACAGCAAAACCGCACTGACGATTGCATCGGAACAATACAATACCACCGTCTCCCTGTGGTAATATTTTTTGTTCGTTTTGTATTCTTCCAGAATCGTCCGAACCCCCTCCGGAAATTCCACGCCATCTTTTGTCATCTGATCCCAGCACTTTTTATGGTAGAGACCTGCGCACTTCAGTGCCTCCTTGTCCATCCCCAGTTTGATGGCAATACGCTCACAGAAATACGCAGTATGTATACAGAGAAAATACTCCGCCCGATCCGTTTTCCGATATTTGGCAAGAGTCTGGTTCTCCGTGTCATTCAGATCCAGATACCGCACTCTGTCCTTATAGACCACCATTCCCGAGAAGATCTTAAGGATTCCCAAAAGCAGGATTCCCGAGACGATCAGATTCGCCGCCGGTACCAGGAATTGTTCCAGCGCCAGATGTTCATTAGTCAGCAATACAATATTGGCCGTTTCACACAAAAGCAGACACAACAGGGATAAAAACAAAGGCACCGCAATGGAAAATTCCTCTTCCAGATGCCGAAACAGACAGGCTGCAAAAATGCCGCTGATAAAATACAAAAAGAAAATACCGGCAGACTGCCCTTCAAACGCAGCAATCATTAAAAACACCGAGGAGAACAGAATTCCCACCGGGAGATTGCTGAATAATGACAATACCACAAACACCGCAGGGAACGGCCACCCTCCCGCCGGCAAAAACACACATGCCAGAGAAAACAGCAGACAGCACCAGACCACGATCCAGAACCGCAGTGGGTGGTCTGCATTATCATAATCCAAATGGTCGTCCAGGATCTCCCTGCGAAGGAAAAAGCCCGCCACAGCAAATCCCAGTGCCGTCATCACCGCATCCCGCAGTGCGTTTTCCGCCGATAATTGTCTGGCAATAATTCCCAGACCGTAGACTCCGGCACTTCCCGCCAATACCGTCAGAAGTTCCGGAAGCAGAAATACCAAAAGACCGTTTTTGTTTTCCGTTTTCATACTTATCTGTTTCCCTTATCCGTATGCTTTAACTTAGGACTTCTTTTATTCCTGGCTTCATAATCATCGTATGCTTTTACGATCTTCTGTACCAGCGGATGTCGAACCACATCCTTATTGGTCAGATTGCAGAAAGCAATATCGTCAATATTTCTAAGGACTCTCGTCGCCACATCCAGACCGGACTTTGCTCCCACGGGAAGATCCTTCTGGGAGGAGTCTCCGGTTACAATCACCTTGGAACCGAAACCGATACGGGTCAGGAACATTTTCATCTGCGCCGGGGTGGTGTTCTGCGCTTCATCCAGGATAATATAGGCATTGTCCAGAGTACGGCCTCTCATGTAGGCAAGGGGGGCTACTTCGATCAGACCTTTTTCCATATTTTTGGCAAAACTCTCCGCTCCCATGATCTGGTACAGTGCATCATACAACGGGCGCAGGTACGGGTCTACCTTACTCTGCAGGTCTCCCGGCAAAAATCCTAACTTCTCGCCGGCTTCTATGGCAGGTCTGGTCAGTATGATACGGCTGACCTCGTTATTTTTAAATGCTGTGATTGCCATCGCCATTGCCAGGTAAGTCTTACCGGTGCCGGCAGGTCCCAGTCCGAATACGATCATATTCTTGCGGATGGCATCCACATAAGACTTCTGTCCCAAGGTCTTTGGCTTGATCGGTTTGCCACTGATAGTGTGGCAGATGCAGTCCGCATCCATTTCCATCAGTTTGTCTTCCTGATCTTCCTTCCCCATTTCAATGGCATAATCCACACTCTGTTCTTCGATCTCGTTGCCATGATCCGACAGGGCGGTCAACTGTTTCAATACCCGGGATGCCTTCGACGCATTCTCTTCCTCCCCGGTGATTACGACACTGCCGTTGCGGTCCACGATGGTCACCTGAAAATCCTGTTCCAGCTTCTTGATATAGGCATCCTGCATGCCGAATATTTTACGCATCTGTTCGGTATCCATCTCAAAACTGATTGCTGTCACACCCATTTATGTCTTATTCCTCATTTCCGTCAGTATCTTCCGCACGCGGATCTTCGATCTCCTCCGATACGGAATCCGTAAGCACTCCCGCCGCCTCCTGCAATACCAGTTCTCCGTGAGCAGTCCAGCCGGCGCGCTTTGTTTCTATTTTAACATCTTTCGAGATTATTTGTACCCCTTTTTCATCTAAACTTTCTAGAAAGTCCAATATTTTTTTCTGTAAAACAGTTTTTGCTTCCTGTGTCGTATAAGAATATTCTGTTTTTTGATATTCCCGATAAGTGATCCTGCCCAGTGTACAGGGAATGTGCATGTATTCCAGTGCTTTTACGGAGCAGGTATCCAGAATACTGTCATATTGCAGATAAGGGGGCTTTGCCTTCGGCCGCCATTCCCGGTCTCCGAAATGGATAAAATAATACGTTTTTTCCCGGCCGGTATATTTTTTCTTGATATAGTCTGACGCCAGATGCGCCCGGAAGTTCTCAGTATGCTCCATCCGGATATCCGCATCCGACACTACCTGCCGGTATTCCCTTACGGTGCCGTCCTCCGCATATATGGGGATCCTGCCTTCTACCAGAACATCCCCCTTTGCCACTTCACTGCCGATGGTTACTTTGGGCACACCGCTTCGAACGATCATCTCCGTGATCACGCCGTCGTATTGTGCCACCAGATCCCTTCCTGTCTCAGGATCTGCTGCGGTTTCTTCCGGAATCGGCATATCATTTTCCTTCAGTTCGATCAACAGCCGTACTCCGTCCAGCCGCCCGGAGGTCCAAGTGACCTGTGGAAAATTACGGCGGATCTGTTTTTCCAGTTTCCCGATGTCCAGCTTGCTTTTCCACATTCCGGTATGTACTCCTTCCTGCTCCAGGAACTTAAAAAACACATCCTCCGTCACCTGTAAGTTCCCGGAGACCCGGATATCCCATACGAAAAAAGAAGACAATATCCAAAACGCTACGGTTAGAAAAAATCCTGCCAGAAATGCCTTTCTTCTAAGCATTCCGGGCACCAAAAAAGGTAGTCCACATCTTTCCGATATGACTACCCTTACTTTTGTTTTTCTGGCGATGGGACGCAGCTGATAAAAAGCCTTCAGGCTGATACACATCGTATAAATATCATCCTGCTTTTCAATGTTCCACAGTAATACACCTTTATTACTGCACAGATTGATAAACCGCTGCGGTGCAAATCCCCATACGCGAATTTTCACATATCCCTGCAGACGTTTGATCCATTCCGTCATTTCCAGACGACCTCCGTTTACCAGTAATGATCTATAAATAACGCAGCGTACTGATATTTCCGCTGATCTTCATATCTTCATTGGTATAATAATCGATGGAAAGCCGGCTTCCCTCCAGGCACACCTGACAGGTCTTCGCCTGCAGCAGGATCCGTTCGCCGGTATACTCCAAAATCCCTCTGTAATTCTCGATCCAGACTTCACAGTTGCCGGTAAGTGTCACGCGCAGCGCTCCCATACAGACATCCTTGGGAAGCTGCAGGGAATCGATCCATTTTTCTTTTTGATGTTGTGCTCTTCTCATTTTCATATAAAACTATATGACAAAGAGCACCGGAATATGTTACTGCAAAATTCCCTTGATCAGAGGCTCTTCTTTAGGGCAGCTGTCGGTAATACAGTAAGCATTTACGAATTTGTCCTTTGCCGCTTCCAGACGTTGTTCGTCATTGGCATGAAGATACCCGAGAATCTCGCCTTTTTTCACAGCATCTCCCTTTTTCTTCTCTAAGACGATGCCTACCGACAGGTCGATCGTACTTTCCTTGGTCTCTCTTCCGCCGCCCAACAACAGGGAACAGATTCCGATGTCCTCGCAGGCGATTCTTCCCACGAAACCGTCTCTGTCCGCACAGACAGGCACTACCATGGATGCCTTCGGAAGGAGTCCGGGGTTCGTTACTGCTGCAGAATCACCGCCCTGGGCTTCCACGAACTGTTCCAGTTTCCGTAAGGCACTGCCGTCTTCGATGACTTTTGTAAGCATTCCTCTTGCCTCTTCGGCATTCTCCGCCTTACCACCGGCGAGCAGCATCTGACTGCCCAGTACCATGCAGAGTTCCCGGAAATCCTCCGGACCTTCTCCCCGCAGAGTAGCAATGGCTTCTTTTACTTCCAGGGCATTTCCCACAGCACGACCCAGAGGCTGGTCCATATCCGAGATCACGGCGATGGTTTTTCTGCCGGCATTTTTACCGATCTTGACCATTTCTTCCGCAAGGGCAAGTGCATCGTTCTGACTCTTCATAAAAGCTCCGCTTCCGGTCTTGACATCCAGCACAATGGCATCCGCACCGGCTGCCAGCTTCTTGCTCATGATGGAACTGGCGATCAGGGACATATTATCCACAGTTGCCGTCACATCCCGCAGGGCATACAGCTTTTTATCCGCCGGTGCCAGATCCGCGGTCTGTCCCATAATGGCAATGCCGATCTGATTGACATTTTCAATAAAGCGTTCTGCGGTAAGTGATGTGGTAAATCCGGGGAAGCTCTCTAACTTATCAATGGTTCCTCCGGTGTGACCCAGTCCTCTGCCGCTCATCTTGGCTACGGGGATTCCGCAGGCAGCCACCATGGGAGTCAGTGCCAGAGAAGTCTTGTCTCCCACACCGCCGGTGCTGTGTTTGTCTACCTTGCAGCCGTGGATACCGGACAGATCCAGCATCTCCCCACTGTGCGCCATAGCCATGGTCAGTTCGTAAGTCTCCCGTTCCGTCATCTTCTGAAAATAAATTGCCATCATCAGAGCGGACACCTGGTAATCCGGTATCTCTCCCTTCGTGTAGCCTTCGATAAAAAAGTGAATCTCTTCTTTGGATAACTCTCCGCCGTTTCTCTTTTTCATGATGATGTCATACATTCTCATAGGCTTTCTCCTGTCTGCGGCAATATTACCGCCCGCTCTTATACACCGACTTTTTTACAGATATCACTGATACAGCATTTCTCACAATAGGGATGGGTTCTGGCGGTACATACCTCTCTGCCGTGATATACCAGTCTGTGGCAGAAATCACTGCCTTCTTCCGGCGGAATGATCTTCCACAGCTCCTTCTCCACCTTGGCAGGCTCCTTGATGCCGTCTACCAGTCCCATACGGTTCACCAGGCGGATACAGTGGGTGTCCGTCACGATGGCAGGCTTACCGAAGACGTCTCCCATGACCAGATTCGCACTTTTCCTGCCCACACCCGGCAGAGATAACAGTTCGTCAAAATCATCCGGGACTTTTCCCTGATATTTATCCCGCAGGATCTTCATACAGGCGCTGATATCTCTCGCCTTGCTGTGACCTAAGCCGCAGGGCTTTACGATTGCCTCGATCTCTTCCACCGGGGCATCAGCCAGGGCATTCACATCCGGGAATTTCTCGTAAAGTTTCTCCACCACGATATTTACCCGGGCATCGGTACACTGAGCCGCCAGACGGACGCTGACAAGCAGCTTCCAGGCCTGATCGTAATCCAGAGTGCATCCGGCATCCGGGTATTCTTTTTTCAGACGTTCTATGATTTCTAATGCACGTTGTTTTTTTGTCATATTTTCGTCACTTTTGTTTAAAATAATTTACTTATGGTAAGGCTCATGCTGAATGATCCGGAAAGCACGGTAGATCTGTTCGCACAGGATCACACGCATCAGCTGGTGCGGGAATGTCATTTTTGAAAAGCTGAGTGCCAGATCCGCCCTTTTACAGACACTTTTGTGCAGTCCCAGGGATCCTCCGATGACAAAACAGATATGGCTTTTCCCACGGACACTGCAGTCCTCGATCCACGCCGCAAACTCTTCGGAAGAATAATTTTTGCCGGCGATTTCCAGTGTCACAATCAGAGCATCCTGGGGCAGCTTTGCAAGAATGCGGGTTCCCTCTTTTTCACGGATCTGGTCTTCCAGAGCAGCACCTGCTCCGTCCGGAGTCATCTCATCCGCCACTTCGATAATAGTTAACTTCGCGTAACGACTCAGCCGTTTGCTGTATTCGTCAATGGCATCCCGGAAAAATTTCTCCTTGATCTTCCCTACACATACGATGGATATTTTGATCATTCTTCCTCTGCCCCGTCAGTATCTGGGAAAATCTGTTCGTAGATCTTCGTGTCGATGAGATTCTCCAGCATTTGCTGGTCCAGATTCATGAACTGATGGTTCATCTGACTGCGGATGACTTCAAATCTCTTGTAATACAGGGCTTCTTCGGGAGTATCTGCGGCATTTTCGATCTGTGCGTCGATTTTTTCCGCAGTCAGGTTTTCCTCGCTCCATTTAAGCAGGGTATCTACCAGAGAGTTCTCGGACTCTGCCTTTTTCTCGAAAAGCTTTGCATTACGCATGGACACCACGCCCATAACAATGAAGAGAATAAATACTGCACTCATGACTCCGTAGAACATGTAAGGGTTCCCGATGTTAAAGGGGAGTACCCCTGTAATTCCGAGGATCATCACCAGCATTCCCAAAATACCCACGATCAACAGTACCCAGGCGGAGGATCTGTTTTCTTCTGCTTTGGCACCGCTGTTCATATAGGTCAGTCCACCCTGTGTGGATGCGGCTTTCAGCAGTTCCCCGGAATTCGGCTTTTCTTCCGATGCATCATCTTCGTCCGGCATCAGGAATTCGTCTACCGCAGCTTCTTCCTCAGCGGCATTCTCCTTCCGTTCCTTTTCCTGCTGCTCCAAGAATACTCTGGCGATGGTCTTCGCCTGTTTCTCATCCTTCGCATCTACAAACAGTTCATAGACCTGCTCCGTCTCATCATAGACAAGTTTACTTTTTTCCACTCCGTTGTATGTAAGGAAGTCTTTTAACTTCTCCATTTCATCCTGTTCACCGAACAGCACAGAAGTCCAGTCCGTCAGTTCTTCCTCACTTACCAGTGTCTCTCCGCAGTCGGGACATACAGTGATTCCCTCCCGATATTCATTTTTACATTTCGGACACCATGCCATATGCTAACGCCCTCCTTACGACTCGTAATCCCGGCCGGGGATTTTTCTCTCCTGCCGGGGATTATGGGTAATTATTTTGCACTCAGATATTCGTCAATGCCCCTGGCAGCAGCCTTGCCTGCTCCCATTGCCAGAATTACGGTAGCTGCTCCGGTTACCGCATCTCCTCCGGCATAGACACCTTCCTTGGTGGTCTTGCCATTATTTTCATCCGCAATAATGCATTTCCACTTATTGGTATCCAGTCCCTTGGTGGTAGAAGAGATCAGAGGATTCGGGGAGGTACCTAAAGACATAATCACGGTATCTAACTCCATCACGAATTCGGATCCGGGTACTTCCACGGGACGACGTCTGCCGCTCTCATCGGGCTCGCCCAGTTCCATGCGGATGCACTTCATGCCGGTCACCCAACCCTTATCGTCGGACAGGATCTCGGTAGGATTGGTCAGCAGATCAAAAATGATGCCTTCCTCTTTTGCATGATGTACTTCTTCCACTCTGGCGGGAAGCTCCTCTTCGCTTCTACGGTATACGATGTGTACCTCGGCGCCCAGACGCAGTGCAGTTCTTGCGGCATCCATAGCCACGTTACCGCCGCCCACTACAGCTACCTTCTTGCCATGCATGATAGGGGTTCTGGAATCGGGATCAAATGCCTTCATCAGATTGCTTCTGGTCAGGTATTCATTGGCAGAGAATACACCGTTGGCGTTCTCGCCGGGGATACCCATGAATTTCGGAAGTCCTGCACCGGAACCGATAAATACTGCCTGGAAGCCTTCTTCATCCATCAGCTGATCTATGGTCACGGATTTACCTACGACTACGTTGGTCTCAATATGAACACCGAGAGATTTTACGTTCTCGATCTCTTTTGCCACTACGCCGCTCTTAGGGAGACGGAACTCGGGAATACCGTATACCAGTACACCGCCCGCCTCATGCAGTGCCTCGAAGATGGTCACATCATAGCCCATCTTTGCCAGATCTCCGGCACAGGTAAGCCCCGCCGGTCCGGAACCGATGACAGCTACCTTCTTGCCGTTCTTCTGTGCTGCGGGAGTGGGTTTGATACCGTTTTCTCTTGCCCAGTCAGCTACGAAGCGCTCCAGCTTACCGATGGAGATGGGATCTCCCTTGAAACCACGGATACATTTTCCTTCACACTGGCTCTCCTGAGGGCATACACGACCGCAGACAGCGGGAAGTGCACTGGATTCGCTGATGATACGATAAGCCTCTTCGATATTGCCGTTCTTCACCTGCTCAATGAACTGTGGAATCTGGATGGCTACGGGACAACCCTTTACGCACTGTGCGTTTTTACAGTTAATGCAACGGGAAGCCTCTTCCATTGCTTCCTCTTTGTTATATCCGAGGCATACCTCCTTGAAGTTGGTAGCACGTTCCTTTGCATCCTGCTCTCTGACAGGAATTCTTTTTAATACATCCATTTTATTTAACCATGCCTTTCTGATTTATCGTATTCAAACGTTACAGTAGAACTACTGGCAGTTGCCACAGCCGCCGTGATGGGTATCTCCCTCTTCCAGGGCTAACATTGCACGACCCTCTGCGGTCTTGTAGATCTGCTGACGTCTCATTGCCTCATCAAAGTTTACCTCATGTCCGTCGAACTCAGGACCGTCTACGCAGGCAAATTTCACCTTGCCGCCGACCGTTACACGACAGGCACCGCACATTCCCGTTCCGTCTACCATAATGGGATTCAGGCTGACAACAGTGGGGATCTCCAGCTCTTTGGTCAGGAGACATACGAATTTCATCATGATCATGGGACCGATAGCAATGCACAGATCGTATTTTTTGCCTTCTGCTACCAAATCCTTGATGGTCTGGGTTACCATACCGCTTCTTCCGTAGGATCCGTCATCGGTGGTTACATAGAGGTTGCCTGCTACAGCTTCCATCTCTTTTTCCAGGATCAGGAGATTCTTGGTCTTGCTTCCCACGATAACATCGGCAGCAATTCCGTGTTCATGCAGCCATTTCACCTGAGGATATACCGGAGCTGCACCGACACCACCTGCCACGAAGAGGATCTTCTTGGCTTTTACTTCTTCTAGCGGCTGTTCCACCAGTTCGGAAGGACATCCTAAAGGTCCTACGAAGTCATGGAAGTACTCACCTTCAGAAAGCTGTGCCATCAGTTTCGTACCGGCACCTACAATCTGGAACACAATAGTCACGGTTCCCTTTTCTCTGTTGTAATCACAGATGGTCAGAGGAATACGCTCGCTCTCACTGTCCATTCTCACGATGACAAACTGACCGGGTTCACAGGTCTTTGCCACTCTGTTTGCTTCTACCTCCATCAGATAGATGTTGGTTGTCAGCTCCTGTTTTTTTACGATCTTATACATTTCTCTTTTCCGTCCCTTCTGTTAGGATTAATAGAATTTATATATCTGAAACAGCCACCAGCGTATAACGGCGACCGCTTTGGTCCGTCTGCAGCTTCCAGAGCTCTCTGGTATAGGCATTGACCGCGAACAGATTGCCTGTTCTGGTGACTGTGCCGTCGGCTCCTCTATATATCTCTGCAATCACATAAAAATCATCGATTTTATTGATATTGGTCACATATTGATACTGGTACAGATACGCAGCACCGGATTCATCAAAGCTGCCGGATTCGTCCTGTATTTTACCGCTCTGCAGTGCGTATTCCACGATCTTTTGCACCGCCTCTTCCGGGGTAAACTCCGTGTTCATGACCAGATTATAGCTTCTCTCCACGATCTCGCTCTTACGGCCTTCCGCGATCCGGATAAAACGGAATACGGATTTGCCAAGAGGCATGGGGATCGGTCCCGCATATACGGTAGAATTCTGTGTTGGATCCGTACCGTCCGTGGTGTAGTAGACATCTTCGCCATCTGTCACTTCGATGTTGATGGGGAATTCATAATCTCCGCTGACTGCCGTCACATCCGGTGTACTTAACTGGTCGATCTCTATGTGATAATTTTTGGTTACCACTTTGCTGCTGATCTCATTCTCATTGATGTATACCGCTTTGATACAGTAGTCGCCGCTTTCCAACAGAATCGGTGCCGTATACAGAGAACTGTTCTCATCCGGCTCACTGCCGTCCATGGTGTAATAGATCTTACCGGTTCCGAAAGTCGTCAGTTTCAAGGGCTGGATGCTGGTGTAATATCCCTCCTGCAAACTGAATTCCGGTTCCATCGCCATATAGCTCTGATACTTGCTCATAATATTGACATTCCCGCAATTCTGCAGCAGATCATTGATGGTCTTATAATCTTCTCTGGCAGCGTAGATGGCGATCAGTTTCCCGTAGGCACTCTCTAACTGTTCGGAAGTTGCCTTTCCATCCGTCACGATCTCCCGCAGCAGATACTCATATTCCATCTTGTTGTTCTTCTGAAAATAGATATCCGCCAGTTCGAATTTAAGCGTAATATTACCGGGATCCAGTTCCAACGCCCGGTTGTAACATGTAACTGCCTGGTCGTATTCTCCCTCTGCCACATAATTCCTTGCGCATTTCGTCTGGTATTCTGCGGAATGATAATGGGAATAAGAGATTCCGACCCCCGTGCATACCACTGCCACCACTGTGAGCACCAGTAAAAGCACGATAAACTTCCAGCGAAACGGATGTGCCGTATGGTTTTCCTCCGGTATGTCATCCCAGTCCAGAGACTCCGTAGGCTCCTGCACGGTTTCTTCCTGCTCCTGTTCCGTATCCGGTGCCATCTCTTTGGCGATATCGTTTAACGTCTGTGCCATATTGTATTCAATTTCCGGTTCAAAATCAGGTACGATATGGATGTCTTCCCCGCAATGTTCGCAGTAAAGCTTTCCTTCCTCCATCTCTGCCCCGCAATTCGGACACTTCATACAATTATCCTCTTGCTGCCTGCAAAGTAACGGACTCCAGACAGTTATTCATAAGCATCGCTATGGTCATGGGACCTACTCCTCCGGGGACCGGAGTAATGGCGCTGCATACCGGTTCAACACTTTCAAAGTCCACATCACCGCATAATTTATTCTGTTCGTTTCGGTGAATGCCCACATCAATGACAACCGCACCTTCTTTGACATATTCTGCGGTGATCATCTTCGGTCTGCCCACTGCCACCACGAGAATGTCTGCCCTCTTCGTCACTTCCTTCAGATCTGTGGTACGGCTGTGAGCCACGGTCACTGTACCGTTCTCCCGAAGCAAAAGCAGCGCCATAGGCTTGCCTACGATATTACTTCTGCCGACCACCACACATTCTTTTCCGGCAATCTCGATTCCGGAGCGCTTTAACAGCTGGATCACACCTGCAGGAGTACAGGATACGAAACCGGGCTTACCAATGCAGAGTGCACCGACATTCTGCGGATGGAATCCATCCACATCCTTTAAGGGGGAGATGGCATCCAGTACCTTTTCCTCGTCAATATGCCCGGGCAGCGGTAACTGCACCAGAATACCGTTGACATCCGTTCTGTCATTTAACTCACAGATCAGCTCCAACAATTTCTCCTCTGTGGTATCCTCCGGAAGTTCATAAGACAGGGAACGGATTCCCACATATTCACATGCCTTTTTCTTATTACGGACATATACGGAGGATGCGGGATCCGCGCCCACCTGAATCACAGCAAGCGTTACTTCGCAACCCTGTTCCTTTAACCGGGCAACCTTTTCTTTTACTTCATCCTTAATCTGTGTGGAAATTGCCTTTCCATCTATTAAATGTGCCATGGGACACTTCTCCTCCTTACTAAAACAATCCTGTGATCTTACCGCTGTCATCCACATCGATATTGTAGGCTGCGGGCGCCTTGGGCAGTCCCGGCATGGTCATGACCGCACCGGTGAGCACTACAACAAAGCCGGCACCGGCAGATACATAGACCTCTCTTACGTTTAATTCAAAGCCGGAAGGTCTTCCTAACAGTGTGGGATCATCCGACAGGGAATACTGGTTCTTCGCCATACATACCGGCAGATTGCCAAAGCCTAACTCCGTCAGGCTCTTTAACTGTTTTGCTGCCGCCGGCGCAAAGTTCACGCTGTCTGCTCCGTAGATTTCTCTGGCGATCTTGGTGATCTTATCCTGAAGAGATAAATCATCCTCATATAATACATGGAAGTGATTCTCTTTTTCCAATGCTTTTAATACTTTTTCCGCTAAAGCGATGCCGCCCTCGCCGCCCTTCTCCCATACTTCGGAGAGTGCAAACTCACAGCCTCTTGTCTCGCAGAATTCTCTGACGTAGGCGGTCTCTGCCTCGCTGTCCGTAATAAAGGAATTCAGGGTAACCACTACAGGCACACCATATTTCTGCAGATTCTCAATATGCTTCTCCAGGTTCACGATACCCTTTTTCAGTGCTTCCAGGTTCTCCGCACCCAGGTCGGCTTTCGCCACGCCACCGTTGTATTTCAGCGCACGGATGGTTGCCACCAGTACTACCGCATCGGGAGTAAGACCCGCCTTACGGCACTTGATATCGAAGAACTTCTCCGCACCCAGATCGGCACCAAAACCGGCTTCCGTGATGCAGTAATCTGCCATCTTCATGGCTGCCTTGGTAGCTCTGACAGAGTTACATCCGTGAGCGATATTGGCAAAGGGACCGCCGTGTACCAGTGCCGGAGTATGCTCTAACGTCTGGATCAGGTTAGGTTTGATAGCATCCTTTAACAGGGCTGCCATAGCGCCGACTGCCTTTAACTGTCCTGCGGTCACCGGTTCTCCCTGATAGTTATAAGCTACAACGATCCTGGAAAGACGCTCCTTCAGATCCTTCATATCATCTGCCAGACACAGGATCGCCATGATCTCACTGGCTACGGTGATGACAAAGTGATCCTCTCTGACGAAGCCGTCTGTCTTGTTCCCCAGTCCTACCACGATATTACGAAGGACTCTGTCATTCATATCTTCGCAGCGCTTCCAGACGATCTGCCTGGTATCAATACCCAGTTCATTGCCCTGCTGAATATGATTATCCAAAAGAGCTGCCAGCAGATTGTTTGCAGAGGTGATGGCATGAAAATCGCCGGTAAAGTGCAGATTCAGTTCGTCCATGGGAACTACCTGTGCGTAACCACCGCCTGCAGCTCCTCCCTTGATACCGAAGCAGGGACCTAAAGAAGGCTCTCTGAGAGCAATGACAGCCTTTTTGCCCATTCTGCCGAAAGATTCTCCCAGACCGACCGTAGTCGTGGTCTTGCCCTCTCCTGCGGGAGTGGGGTTGATGGCCGTTACCAGAATCAGTTTACCGTTTGATCTGTCCTGGATCTTTGTTAAAAATTCTTCCGAAAGCTTTGCCTTGTATTTTCCGTAAAGTTCCAGATCATCCGCTTCGATGCCGATGCTTTCGGCAACCTTGGTGATGGGCTCCATTACCGCTTCTTGTGCGATTTCAATATCTGTTTTCATGTCCTTTTCCCTCCGTTTATTCAGACAGTTGTATCTTGTCAGATCTCCTCTAGCAATTGTTCAAACTGTTCCATACTCATAAGTACTTTTCTGGGCTTTGTGCCTTCCTCTTCCCCGACCACGCCGTATTCACACAACTGATCCATGATTCTGGCGGCACGGTTAAAGCCGATCTTCAACACACGCTGCAACATACCGATGCTGGCTTTGTCTTTATCAATAATAAAGCGTGCAGCTTCCTCAAAATATTCGTCTCTGTCATTGCCGCCACCGGATCCGCTTCCCGAGGATCCGCCGGAAGAGCCGATATTTTTGATCTTCTCCTCAATATCCTCGGCATAGCTGTTATAGACGTTGCCAAGGGTCTGATTTTTCAGATAATCCACCACATCGGATACTTCCTTATCCGATACGAAAGCACCCTGTACACGGGCCGGTTTGGAATAGCCCTGGGGGTAGAACAGCATATCGCCCTTACCAAGCAGCTTCTCTGCACCGTTCATGTCAAGGATCGTACGGGAATCCACACCACTGGATACGGAGAACGCCACACGGCTGGGCATGTTTGCCTTGATCAGACCGGTGATGACATCCACGCTGGGGCGCTGGGTCGCAATGATCAGATGAATGCCCGCAGCTCTCGCTAACTGTGCCAGACGACAAATGGATTCTTCCACCTCGCCGGGACATACCATCATCAGATCCGCCAGCTCGTCCACAATGATAACAATCTGCGGCATCTTCCCGGGACGCTCCTCTCCCTCGGGAACAGGCATGGTCTCGATCTTTTTATTATAGCCCTTCAGGTCACGGACATTATAATCCGCGAACTTCCGGTAACGGTCTTCCATCTCACTGACGCCCCAGTGCAGTGCGGCAGATGCCTTCTTGGGATCTGTCACTACCGGGATCAGCAGATGAGGAATGCCGTTATAGACGCTCAATTCTACAACCTTCGGATCTACCATGATCAGTTTCACATCGTCGGGATGTGCCTTGTACAGAATACTCATGATCAGGGTATTGATACATACGGATTTACCGGAACCGGTAGCTCCGGCAATCAGCATATGGGGCATCTTGGCAATATCCGCTACCACCGTCTTGCCCGCGATATCCTTACCTACGGCAAAGGCGATGTTGGAATTGAATTCCTGGAATTCCTTACTCTCCAACAGATCACGGAGTGCCACGGTCATATTTTCTTTGTTCGGGACTTCGATACCGATGGCTGCCTTGCCGGGGATCGGTGCCTCGATACGAATATCCGTTGCTGCCAGATTCAGCTTAATATCATCTGCCAGACCTACGATCTTGGATACTTTCACACCCTGTTCCGGCTGCAATTCATACCGGGTAACACTGGGACCCTGGCTGATATCGGTAATGGTTACCTTTACTCCGAAAGTATTCAGTGTCTGCTGTAAACGCATGGCAGTCTCTTTTAATTCTCTGGAAGAATCTCCGGTGGCTGCCTTTCCCTTCTGCAACAGACTCAAAGGAGGAATATGGTACTCTGCGGGAGGCTGCTTGGCAGCTTTCGCAATATCCTTATGTATCTGGTCTTCCGCCAGGGAGTTTCCCTTAGGGGGCTCCGGTGCCGTGATCCTGGGTCTTGTATCCGTACCTGTCCTTGCCGCTGTCACAGGTGCCGGTACCCCATCCGGTTCCGGCTGGATCTGCTGCATTCCCCTGCTCGGCCACGCGGATTCCACAGTTGTCTCTTCGGGCTCCGGAATATCCTCCTTATGGATTCGGATAGCTTCTGCCTCCGGTGTCAGAAGTGCTGCCTCCTCCTGCCAGGATTCTCTCCGCTCAAACGGCTTTTTGAACGTAGCCGCACTGGTCACTTCCTCTACCGGAATATCTTCGTAGGAAGCTTCGTCTGCCGCTTCCTGCATGGTCCCCTGATGTATATCCGTCACATTGATTTTATCAAAATCACTGGAAGTCACCCGGGTCTCTTCCACAGCGGGTGCTTCCTGTGCATCCTCTTCGTATACGATCTCATGGATATCATCCCGTCTGCCGGCAGGCTGTGTATCCTGCTTTTTCAAAGAGGTATCCATCATGACTCCGGTCACCTTCTTCTCTCTGCGGGGAACGGCATTCAGAATCTGTTCGTTCTCTTTTTCCTCAGCGCGGAGTCTTCGCTCTTCTTCACGGATTCGACGCTCCTCTTTGCGGATGCGGCGGGCTTCCTCTCTCTGGGAAGTACGCTCTTCCTGCTCCTGTCTGCGTATCTCGGCGTTCTCCCGTCTGCGCACTGCGTCCTCTCTGGACAGTTCGCGGATCCGGTCACTGCCGCTACGCATACTGTTTAAGAAGGAACGCTCTGTTACCAGGATCAGACTGATCACCGAGCACAAAAGCACTACCAGCACTGTTCCTACGGTCTCCAGATAATGCAACAGCAGATAACAGATGCTGCCTGCCAGAATACCGCCACCCTTTTTACCGGTGCTGCAGTTCGTATATAACAGCTTAATATCGTACTGTTCCATGGAGCCGGCAGTCTTCGCAATCAGATCGCATACCACGCCGATCATGAGAAACAATACAGCGCCGGCAATCATTTTCCGCACAGCGGTAGGGTTCCCCTCATTGGCGAACCAGAAAGCCACCGCCAGAAATATTACGATGGGTGCTATATACGCAGTGAATCCGAAGATGCCGAATAAGACCCCGCTGATTGCATTGCCAACCGGACCAATAATACCAAAATTACAACAAAATAATATCACCATCGCCACAAACAGGACGATCAGACCGATCTCGTGAAAAAGTTCACTGTCCTGTGCAGATCTCTGTACCTGTGCCTGCCTGCTGCGGCTGCTCGTCGTGCTCTTTCTTGTCCTGCCGGAAGATGATGTTCTTTTGCCTGATGAAGATGCCATGTCATCATACCCCTAACTTCATTTTAGTCATAATTAGAAGTATATCATTTTTCCCCTGCCTTGTCATCCTTTTTTCTGTTGCACCCGATCATCTCCCGGAGCCTGCCGATTGCCCGGTCAATACCGCCTACTTCATCGATAATACCGTGTTTTACCGCTTCTTCCCCCACCAGGATACTTCCCACATCTTTCGTGAGGAATCCCGTCTCCATCATAAGATCTTCCAGTTTCTGCCTGCTGATCTTACAATGTCTGCATACAAATCCCGTGATTCTGTCCTGGATCAGCTTAAAATACTCAAACGTCTGGGGCACACCGATCACCATCCCGTTCATCCGTACCGGATGGATCACCATGGTTCCGGTGGGTACAATAAACGAATATTTGCAGCTCACTGCAATGGGCACGCCGATGGAATGACTGCCGCCCAGCACCAGGGATACCGTAGGTTTGCTTAAGGAGGCTAACATCTCCGCAATGGCCAGTCCCGCTTCCACATCCCCGCCCATGGTATTCAATAATACCAGAACACCTCCGATCTCCTCACTGTCTTCGATGGCTGCCAGCTGTGGCAGAATGTGTTCGTATTTTGTGGTCTTGGAATTTCCCGAGAGATTGTCATGCCCCTCGATTTCACCGATGATGGTCAGCAGATGGATCTTTTTCCCGGAAATTTCATCCGACAAGGTCAGCTGCCCTGTTTTTTCGATCCGTTCATCTCTGTGCTCTTCCGCTTCGGTCTTCGGTGCTTCGTTCCTGTTCTGATTGTCTGCTTTCTGATTCTGCAAGGTCTGTACCCTCCCTGTTTCGATGATTTTATGATTTCGGAAATTTAAATAACAAAAAAGACGACACAAAGGCATCTTACCTTAGTATCGTCTTTTAGTATGTCCGTCAATCCAACATTTCATTAGAAAATCAACAGATTTTTAATGATCAAAATCATCGTCATCCGCCACCGGATAATCATAATCAAAATCGCCGTCACCACTGTTCAGCTTATAGTCCAGCACCTTAGGCATATGCTTTTTCGGCAGGGGCAGGGGATTTTCGATAAATTGTATTTTGTCTGTCTCCGGAACCTCTTCCGGTACCGGCGCCGGCTCTTCCTCCGGCAGATCCTCGGTCTCCAGATCCTGTACTTTCAGTCTGCGTTTTTTCGGTGATGCTCCCTCTGGAACCGTCTCAACGGCCTCAGACATCACCCATTTGACATCCCTAAACGTTTCCATTTCGTACGGCAGAATTGCCTGTACTCCTGCACCGGCTGCTACTGCCAGTAACAGATACAACAGCGTCAGTCCCGGCATATCTTCACTTAACATTCCGCAGCCGCTTAAGATTCCGAGTATCAGCACCAGTGCAAGCCACACAGACTGTCTTTCGAGTTCTTTCCTGCACCAGT
Organism: Lachnospiraceae bacterium UBA5895; assembly: GCA_002431915.1. Classification (GTDB taxonomy): domain Bacteria; phylum Bacillota; class Clostridia; order Lachnospirales; family Lachnospiraceae; genus Acetatifactor. Next base: position 56,614 of record DJEP01000057.1, read on the forward strand.
AACTGAATACGCCGCTTGCAAGGATTGTAACCATAATAACAACTATAATGACTGCTACCACCTTATAAGGCACATAAGTGTGAACTGCCTGTTGTTCATAGAGGGCGATCCATGTGAATTTCCCAGGGGAAAAGACTTTCCACCATGCCAGAAGCACATTCTCCATCTGTTTCCCACTGCCCACAGCATCCAGGGCGATGCAGGCAAAAAATGCCACCGCAGCACCGAATAGCCCTAACGCTCCGGCACCGATTCTGCGCATTATTTTTACCTTCCGTTTCGTCTCCAGGAAAAGCACGGAAAACACTACGAGTAGCAAAAGCAGTCCTGTCACATCCAGGTAAGTCAAAATTCCTATGGCAATGCCGCTTAAGAAAAATCCGCCTATGGACCGGATGCCCGGTTCCTCTCCTCTTAGCCGGAAGCAGTCAAGCGCTTCCACGCACACACACAGACCGATCATCCATAACAACTGATATAAGGGTTCCGGTCCCAGAATCACCCTGCCCGACAGAACCGGACACAGCATCCAGTATCCAAGAGCTACCACTGCAGCCACCGTACCGGTCAGTTTCCGTACCGCAAAATATAAAAAGATTCCGGTCAGGATCTGTAATACCAGCTGCAGTACCAGTGCCGCCGTCATTTTATTACCTAAAAATACCAGCAGACCGTGCAGTACCTGCAGATAAAAATATACCGCACCGTGTACCACCTGGGGAATCCGTGTGGTCTCTGTGACCTTCACAGCGTCGAACCAGATGTTACCGCCCTCCCCGGAGAGATCATACAGCATAATTTCTCTAACACGAAGCGTGATTCCCACAGCGATCAGAGCTACTGCAATCAAACCTTCGATGATCAGTTTTACCTGTCCGGAGTCTTCTTCGCTCTGCACCCGTTTTTGCGACCATTTTACCCGCAGGAATCTATGTAACAGAAAAACAACCAGCCCTGTCACCGCAAGCCATACACCTGCGATAACAAGGCCGATTGGGCGGGAACCACCCTCCGGCAGAAGCATGACCATTGTCGTGCCTACCAGTCCGGTTCCCGCTATAATTGCATAAATGAACCACAATACAACACTTAAAATGCCTTTTTTATAATTCATTATTTCAGTACCTTTTCGATGTTATATCTGGGACGATGTTTTACCTCAATGTAGATCTTGCCGATATACTGTCCTACCAGTCCGATGGCCATCAGCTGAATACCGCCTAAGAACCAGATGGACAGGATCAGGGAAGTCCAGCCCGGTACCACATGTCCGGTACAGTAAGAAATCAGTGCATAAATAGCAGCCAGAATGCTCAGGCACACAATAATCACACCGGCACCCAGAATCATGCTGATCGGTTTCACACTGAAAGAAGAAATTCCGTTGAATGCCAGTGCCAGCATTTTCTTTAACGGATACTTGGACTCTCCGGCTACTCTTTCCTTACGGTCATAGTAGACACAGTCGGTCTGGTAACCGATCAGAGGCATCATGCCTCTTAAGAACAGGTTGGTCTCCTGATATTTGGAGAACTGCTCTACCGCGCGCTTGGACATCAGGCGGAAATCCGCATGATTATATACGGTCTTAACGCCCATCATTTCCATGACTTTGTAGAAGCCCTGTGCCGTGGTACGCTTGAAGAAAGTATCGGTCTTACGTTCCTTACGGACACCGTATACGATGTCACAGCCGTTATGGAACTTGTCGATCATCTCCTCGATCACATCCACATCATCCTGTAAGTCCGCATCAATGGAAACTGTCACATCGGACAGATCCATGGCAGTAATCAGTCCAGCGGTCAGTGCGAACTGATGTCCCACATTACCGGCCAGCTTCACGCCGCATACCTGTACCGGATGTGCCTGATGCTCTTCTTCGATCAGCTCCCAGGTACGATCCTTACTGCCGTCATTTACAAACAGAATAAAACTGTCTTCCGCGATCTTCCCCTTATGGATCAGATCATCCAGCACACCCCTCAGTGCTTCGGAAGCAATCTTCAATACCTCTTCTTCATTATAACAAGGAACTACGATTGCAAGTTTTTCCATGCTGTTACCCCTTCCCTTTCGATTTATTCGTCCCAGTTGTGATATACTGCCTGAACGTCATCGTCGTCTTCCAGCAGATCCAGAGTTCTCTGTAAATTCTTCACAGCAGTCTCATCCGTCAGAGTCACATAATTCTGAGGGATCATGGTAACTTCCGCGCTGATCATGGGGATTCCGGCATCTTCCAGAGCCTTGCGGACCTCTTCGAAGTTATCGGGATCGGTCAGGATCTCGAAGCTGTCGTCCTCTTCGGAGAAATCTTCCGCGCCGGCATCCAGAGCGGTCATCATCAGTTCATCCGCTTCCATATCGCATTCTTCCTTGTCCACGATGATCTGTCCCTTTTTATCGAACATAAAGGATACGCATCCGGGGGTACCTACATTACCCTGTCCCTTGGTGAATGCGCTTCTTACATTGGCAGCGGTACGATTGGTATTGTCGGTAAGTGCATCTACGATGATGGCGATACCATTGGGGCCGTAGCCTTCATAGGTCACATACTTATAGTTTACATTGCCTACATCACCGGCTGCCTTCTTGATGCCGCGCTCGATGGTATCGTTGGGCATGTTGTTTGCCTTTGCCTTGGCGATAACGGTTGCCAGCTTAAAATTGTTGGCAGGATCGGGACCGCCCTCTTTTACAGCTACGGCGATTTCTCTTCCGATAATGGTGAAAATCTTACCTTTTGCTGCATCGTTCTTCTCTTTTTTATGCTTAATATTAGCAAATTTAGAATGTCCTGACATCTTTGTTACTCCTTTGAACTTAAAGTTTCTTTCTCTTTGTATGCGCAACGCCTGCGCAATAACGCTCTTTTTATCATATCATTATTTTCGCTTTTCTTCAAGCATTGATTGTCCGTCTTCTGCATTCTCCTGTGTTTTTTCCTCCGGAAGCTTTCTGACGAGGACACTTCCGATCATTTTTTTGACCACGGAAAGAATCTTGAAATTGTATCCTTTATAGTCCACATCGAACTGTTCGTCCGGCTCCGGAATCCTGTCCAGTCTGGAGATCAGGAAGCCGTTTAATGTCTCAAATTCTTCCTCATCAAAGGTAATTCCCAGCAGTTCTTCCACCTCTTCCAGCGGTGTCTTGCCTTCCATGACATATTCACCCTTACCACGGTTCTTGATGTACTCCTGGTCTTCATCATATTCGTCCATGATATTGCCGACAATTTCCTCCAGGATATCCTCCATGGCAATCAGTCCGTCGGTCTGACCGTATTCGTCTACGACAATGACCATCTGCAGCTTTTGGGACTGCATCTCCTTGAACAGTTCATCAATATTTTTCGTCTGGGGCACAAAATAAGGCTCTCTGAGCAGCCCGTCCAGCTTCGCAATGGGCACATCCAGCTTGTCATCGCTGATGTGGAACCGCATGGCATCCTTCAGATGTAAGATACCGATGATATGGTCAATATTCTCTTCATATACCGGATAACGGCTGTTCTTGCCCTCCAGCATGGAAGCAATGGCATCTTTTAACTTTGTCTCGCCGTCGATGGCTACGATGCTTCCGCGATGCGTCATGATGTCCTGGGCTTCCTTATCTCCGTATTCAAAAATGTTGGAGATCATCTCAGCTTCACTTGCCTGGATGACGCCCTGCTCATGACCTTCCTGCACCATGTTGATGATTTCTTCCTCTGTTACATCATTCTCATCCGCATTGTTACGGACACCGAAGAGGAACAGGATTCCCTTGGCTGTCAGATTCACCAGACCCGTCAGGGGCGATAACAGTCTCGTGATCACATAAATCGGGTCAATGCAGGCATACGCCCACTTTTCCGGTTTCTTAGATGCCATTTTTCTCGGAATCAGTACCCCGAAGGTCAGCAGAATATAAATCATGGCAGCAAAAGACAATACCGTTGCAATCCCGGAAATCACTCCCGTGGGAACATTCTGAAGCGACAGACCGCCGACATTGATCACATGCAGTCCCTTGTCGATCGTCTGCAGCCAGATATTCAGGTAAAAGGCACCCATTAAAATATTGATCAGTGTAATGACTAACTGTACCGTATTGATATAGATCCCCGGACGGCTGACCATCTCAGAAAGCCGCGCCGACCGACGGTCCTTTTCCTCTTCTGCTTTATGTAAGATCTCCTTTTCATTGAGGTTGTCAATGGCAGCGTCAAATCCATAGAAAAACATATCTACCAGTAACAGCAGGAAAAAGAGAAATATGGCCACAGGCCCACTGATATCCATCGTTCGTTTCATCCTTTCGTATTTTATATATTCTTTTATATATCTTTCATATATTCCTCTGGATACGCAGGGTATCAGGCTATGTATCCAGTTCCAGACTTACCTTCAGCGCCCGGTTCACTCTCCGCATGATGTCACCGTCGAGATGACATACTTTATCCTTTAATCTCTTCTTGTCAATGGTGCGCAGTTGTTCCAAAAGCACTACCGAATCCTTATCCATATCATAGAGACGGGCGTTTAATTCAATGTGTGTAGGCAGCTTCGCCTTGTTCATCTTTGAGGTGATTGCAGCGCAGATCACGGTAGGACTGTGTTTGTTGCCAACATCATTCTGGATGATGAGCACCGGTCGAATACCGCCCTGTTCCGAGCCGATCACCGGCCGCAGATCCGCGTAATAGACATCTCCTCTTCTCATTTCTACTCCTTACATCAGCGATTTAGGATAAGTATTGCCGATTCTTACGGAGTTATACGAACACTTTTGATCCGTCAGAAATTTTCAAAATAGTCATTTACTTCTGTGATCTCATCGTTTCGTCTGTAGACTCTGGGGATTCGCTTGCCCAACGCACAGACAAATTCATAATTAAATCTGCCGGAGAGCTCTCCCAGTTCTTCCGCGGTGATCCGCTCTGTACCGTCCGCACCCAGGAGCGTCACCTTGTCACCCTCCATAGCTCCGGGGATCTCCGAAATATCCACCATGAACTGATCCATACAGACTCTTCCCAGGATCGGTGCCTTTTTCCCATGGATCAGGACATATCCCTTCCCCGACAGGCTTCTGGGATAGCCGTCCCCGTATCCTACGGGGATTGTGGCTACTCTGGTGTCTTTCTGTGCGGTAAACAGTCCGCCATAGCTGACGCTCTGTCCCGCATGAATCGTCTTACAGTAAACAATATGGCTGTAGAGAGACATCGCTGCCCGTAATGGTACAATATCCTTGCTCACTTCTTCGGAAGGATACAGACCGTAAGTAGTGATACCCGCACGGACCATATCCATATTCGCCTGGGGCATTTCTAAGATTGCCGCACTGTTGGAGCAATGTCTGATGGGAATTGTCAGTCCGGCTTCTGTCTGTATTCTGTCAATAAAATTCTGAAAAAGTTCCAACTGGTGGTTCGCTGAAGTCTTATCCGCTTCATCGGATTTGGCAAAATGGGTAAAAATCCCCTCCACCTCCAGCTCCGGATGTTCCATAACGAATTTTACGAATTTCAGTCCTTCGTCATCAGGAGTGATACCGATTCTTCCCATGCCGGTGTCCACTTTGATATGGACCTTCGCCTTCTGTCCGACCTTTGCAGCCGCTGCAACCAGTTCTTCTACCGTGTCCCTGCGGTAGACTGCCGGACGTATCTCCTCCCGAACCAGTTCTTCATAACAATAAGGGAACGTATAACCAAGGATCAGGATTGGTTTCTTCACGCCCGCTTCCCTGAGTACATGCGCCTCCTCGTAAGTTGCTGCGGCATAACCGAACATAAAATCCAGCTGTTCCAACATTTTAGCAATAGGTACTCCGCCGTGACCGTAGCCGTCAGTCTTAATGACTGCCAGTATTTTTGTATTCTCAGCAATGTTTTCTTTCATATGGACCATGTTCTCCCAGATGGCATCCAGATCCACTTCCGCCCATACCCGTTGATAGGACTCTAATTTTTCCTGCAGTTCTCTCGTCATATTCTCACGCTTTCTTATTTTAATTTTTCATCAGACAGTCGGCGATATCTCCCGCCATCACACCATATTCGGTATGAAGACCGGCCGCCAGGTCTCCTGCCATTCCATGCAGATATACGCCGTAAGTCGCTGCATCCATGGCTTCTGCCCCCTGGGCTAACAGTCCCAGGATCACACCGGTCAACACATCTCCGCTACCCGCCGTAGCCATTCCGCTGTTGCCCGTGGTATTCAGATAGCAGGCTCCCTGTTCCTTACATACCACAGTTCTCGCATCCTTGGCAACTGCTATGGCATGAAAACGTTCTGCCAGTATTTTCGCACATGTGGGAAGGTCTTCCTTGCACTCCAGGATCGTCCGCTGAAGCAGCCTGGACAATTCCCCCACATGAGGCGTCAGAAGGGTCACTCTGCTTTCCAATCCCTGGTTGCGCAGTTTCTCTGCCAGCGCCTTACCACTGTCTTCTGCCAGCAGATTCAGAGCATCCGCATCCAGCACCAATGGTTTCCTGCTTCTCTCCACTACGGTCTTCAGGCATTGCAGTGCCTGCTCTTCTCTGCCGATGCCGGGACCGATGGCAATGACATCTGCCCAGTCCAGGCTCTCCGCCAGCTGTCTGCAGGAGCCGTACAGCGCTTCCGGAATCCCCTGCTGTATGATCTGCCTGTTCTCTTCCGCGGTGATGACCTTCACCATACCGGCTCCGGTACGATAAGCGGCTCTCGCTGCCAGGATTGCCGCACCCGCCATGCCGTTGCTTCCGGCGACAAGCAATGCTTTACCGAAGGTTCCCTTGTTCCCCGCGGCACTTCTCCTGGTGAGATGTACGGAGCCCTTCTCATAGGTGTACATCTCCGGCTCCTGTCCCAGAAAGCTCTCCGGACCGATCCCCACACCAGCAGTCCGGACCTCTCCGGCATATTCAGCGCCGGGATGCATCATAAGCCCCCGCTTGCAGAAGCCGAACGTGACCGTAACATCTGCCCGGAAAGCACAGCCCAGCACTCTGCCGGTGTCTGAGCAGATACCGCTGGGCACATCCAGTGCCAGTTTAAAGCCTTTTGCCGCATTCATCTCTTCCACGGCTTCCGCGTAGCTTCCCTCCACAGGGCGGCTTAACCCCACGCCAAACAGGGCATCTACAATCACATTATATTCATCTGCCTGCGTATTACTGTCTGTCTTCACCGGAAAATGTTGCAGTGTCTGCCACTGCGCCTTCCACTGCCCGGTGGCTTTCTCCGGGTCACCCACGCATTTTACCGAAACCGTATATCCATCCGCTGCCAGGAGTCTTGCCAGCGCCAGACCGTCGCCGCCATTGTTCCCCATACCCGCAAAAATGAGCACTTTCGTCCGATCTTTCACGGCATTAAAGCGCTCTTTTATAAAATCCTCCGCTGCCAGAGCCGCTCTTTCCATTAGAACCGGCCCCGGTATGCCGAGGTACTCTATGGTATTCTTATCGTATTGTTTCATTTCCTGTGCAGTTACCAGATATTTCATACTATTTTTGCTCCGGATTATATTTCATGTCAAACAGATTGACCACCTCTGCACCAAAAATGTCATGCATGTAGTTGTAGATCTCCTGATTCTGCTGTTCCATTTGCTGTTTCTCGATCAGACGTTTTTTCAGTTCAATGCGGATCGCATTAACCCACTCCGCAGTCTCATTGATCTGTTTGTCATTATCCTTCATAATATCATAGCAGCATTCCATAGTAAACATCATAAGCTGAAGATTTAATCTTTCGATCTCCCGGGGGAGATCCTTCAGTTCATCGTCATAAGCTTCCAGCTTCTCATTGCACTCCTCGATCAGCCGCTTATGTTCTTCAATCTGTTTGTTCAGCTTGCTGTTCTCTCCCTGCTGTTCCGCTTCGTCTACCATGGGAACGATCTCTTTCATCAGCTTCTTTTTCAGATTACGGATATCCTTAGATTCCGTATTGAGCTTTCCCTGTCTCTTCAACAGCTGATTCAGAGCATTCTCCGTCTCCTTTAACGGAACGGAGCCTGTCTTCTTCAACAGTTTGTACCACTTATTATCCAGGGTGAGTACGGGCAGATGTTTCCCCTCAAGTGCACTTTTAAAAGCTTCCTGCCGGTTACTGGCATTTTCTCCTGCGTTATCGTTGCCCATAATATCACTCCCTTTTATGCCTTACTTTGCGGTGCGCAAGCGCCCACTCATATACCTGCTTATTTTATATCTGAGCTGTAACGGTTAATGTTATACGAAAGTTTCATTAAACTGTCTGACAGATGTACATTCTCTACCTGAATTCCCTCCGGAACATTCAGATCCACATGAGCGAAGTTCCAGATAGCACGGATTCCGTTCGCCACCAGCTTGTCAGCCACTTCCACGGCGCTTGTCTTGGGAATTGTCAGTACAGCTATATCAATATCATTCTCACGAATAAAGGATTCCAGCCGATCCATAGGCATGATCTTCACGCCGCGAACATCCTTACCCACCAGTTCCGGATTCGCATCGAACATCCCCTTGAAGATAAAACCACGGCGTTCGAAATTCATATAGTTACCCAGGGCTCTGCCCAGGTTACCCGCTCCGATAATAACGAAGTTATGCTGCTTATCCAGTCCTAAGATCTTACCAATCTCACGGTACAGATATTCTACATTATATCCGTATCCCTGCTGACCGAAGCCACCGAAATTATTAAAATCCTGACGTATCTGGGATGCGGTCACCTTCATCAGTCCGGAAAGCTCCTGCGAAGAGATACGTTCTACACCTTCATCTTTTAATTCCCCCAAATATCGAAAGTATCTGGGCAGTCTGCCGATCACAGCCTGTGAAATTTCTTTTGCTTCCAAAGCTTCCACCTCCGATTTTCCTTAAGTATACACCATATGTTAAAAACTTGTCAATGAATTGACAGGTTTTCTTCTTTCCGATACAATGAAATTTAAAAAGCTACGTCGCAAAACTGCTATTTTGCAAGTGAGATTCTCATAATTACATTTATCATTAATAACAAAGGATACTTATTACTATGATATTATCTTGTCAGAATATTTCAAAAGCATTTGTGGAAAATCAGGTATTGAAAAATGTCTCTTTTCATATAGAGGATCACGAAAAGGCTGCCATCGTCGGCATCAACGGTGCCGGGAAAACGACACTGCTCCGCATCATCGTAGGGGAAATGACTCCTGATGACGGACAGGTGGTTCTGGCGAAGGATAAGACCCTGGGATACCTTGCGCAGAACAGCACTGTGGACACCTCTCACACCATTTACGAGGAACTGTTATCTGTAAAGGCGGATCTGCTGCGTCTGGAGGAAAAGATCCGGGAATGTGAAAACAATATGAAGCATGTCGAAGGGGATGCTCTGGAAGACCTTATGAAGCAGTACACCTCTCTCACCCACGCATTCGAGACTGGTGGCGGCTATATCTACCGCAGTGAGCTGGTCGGCGTGTTAAAGGGACTGGGTTTTACCGAGGACGAATTTTCCAAGCCCGTGGCCACTCTCTCCGGTGGTCAGAAGACCCGCGTGGCTCTGGGCCGTCTTCTGCTGCAGAATCCGGATCTGATCATCCTGGACGAGCCGACAAATCATCTGGATATGAACTCCATCGCCTGGTTGGAGACCTATCTGCTGAATTATAAGGGTGCCGTTCTCATCGTCTCCCACGACCGCTATTTTCTGGATCGGATTGCCGGAAAAGTCATCGAGATTGACCAGTCCAAGGCTACGACCTTTATTGGCAATTATTCCGATTATGCCGTGAAAAAGGAACAGCTGCGCGTGGCTGCCCGGAACGCCTATATGAACCAGCAGCGTGAGATCAAGCATCAGGAAGAGGTCATTGAAAAATTAAAGTCCTTCAACCGGGAAAAGTCTATCAAGCGCGCAGAAAGCCGGGAGAAAATGCTGGACAAGATCGAAGTACTCGAAAAGCCCTCCGAGGTTCGCACCGATATGAAGCTGACACTGACACCCCGAATCTTAAGCGGCAACGATGTACTGACTGTGGAGCATTTGTCCAAAAGTTTTGATTCCCATAAGCTGTTCTCGGATGTCAATTTTGAGGTCAAGCGTGGTGAGCATGTGGCGATCATCGGCGATAACGGCAGCGGCAAGACCACTTTACTTAAGATCTTAAACGGACTCGTTCCCGCCGATCAGGGTACTTTCCGCTTAGGTTCCAATGTGGAGATCGGTTATTACGATCAGGAGCATCATGTACTCCACAGTGAAAAGACGTTATTTGAAGAGATCTCTGATGATTATCCGTACCTGAACAATACCCAGATCCGCAATGTACTGGCGGCATTTCTGTTCACCGGAGAGGATGTGTTCAAACGCATCAGTGATCTAAGCGGCGGTGAGCGGGGACGCGTATCTCTCGCCAAGCTGGTACTCTCCAATGCGAACTTCCTGATCCTGGATGAGCCGACGAACCATCTGGATATCATGTCCAAGGAAATATTGGAAGATGCCCTGAACGGTTACGAAGGGACTATATTATATGTCTCCCACGACCGTTACTTTATCAACCGTACTGCCCACAGGATTCTGGACCTGACAGAGGGACAATTCGTAAGTTACGTTGGAAATTATGACTACTATCTGGAAAAACACGACACCGTGATGGCTGCCATCAAGGCTAATGCACCGCAGAGTGCGGACGCATATAACACAGCTGCCGCTAAGGCTGCAGAATCCGAAGTCAAGCTGGACTGGAAAGCCCAGAAGGAAGAACAGGCGAGACTCCGCAAGAAAGAAAACGACCTGAAAAAATGCGAAGAAAAGATTGCCGAACTGGAAACCCGCATCTCCGAGATCGACACCGAAATGTCCGATCCCACCATCGGCACCCAGGTGGCAAAATTGCAGGAACTGACCAAAGAGCAGACCGCCTGTCAGGAGCAGTTGGAAAAATTATATGAACAATGGGAAGAACTGGCGGAGTAAATGGAAAGTTACGCGT
>DJEP01000029.1 GCA_002431915.1 Lachnospiraceae bacterium UBA5895
ACTCCCTCTTCCTTCAGGGAACGGCACGCCTGGGTACCTGCATAGTCGAATTCCGCTGCCTGTCCGATGACAATAGGACCGGAGCCGATTACCATTACTCGTTTTACATTAGGATTCTTGGGCATCTTAGTTCTCTCCTCTCATCATATGAATGAACCGGTCAAACAGATAACCGGAGTCCTGGGGTCCCGGACATGCTTCCGGATGGAACTGTACGGTGAAAATGTTCTTGCCGGTGTAGGACAGACCCTCGTTGGTACCGTCGTTGACATTGATAAATGCGGGAACCGCTACGGAAGGATCCAGCTTGTCGGTATCTACCACATATCCATGGTTCTGAGAGGAAATATATACTCTTCCGGTCATCAGATCCTTGACCGGATGATTGCCTCCTCTGTGTCCGTATTTCATTTTATGGGTATCTGCGCCGGTAGCCAGAGCCATCAGCTGATGTCCCAGACAGATTGCGAAAATAGGAATCTCGGTGTCGTATAACTTTTTGATCTCGGCAATCACACCGGTACACTCCTTGGGGTCTCCGGGTCCGTTACTCAGCATGATACCGTCGGGGTTGTCATCAATGATCTCCTGTGCGGGAGTTCCTGCGGGATATACCGTTACCTCACAGCCTCTCTCTGCCAGGGATCTTGCGATATTTCTCTTGGCTCCTAAGTCTAACAGAGCTACCTTCAGTCCCTGTCCGGACAGTTCCGTTACCAGTGCGGGCTTGGGCTCTCTGACACCCTTTTCATAAGCTTCTTTGTCAAAACGTGCAGCTCCGGACAGAGGTCCGTTCTGTGCCAGATCTGTAGTGGGCTTTACCACATATTTTTCCTTGCAGGTCACCTTTTCCACGACCTTGCCTGTGGTGTACTCCTTCAACTTCGGAAGTACCTCGTTCAGGTCATAGGCTTCGTTGGTGGTGATCATACCGTTCATGGTACCCTTCTCACGCAGAATCTTGGTCAGGGCACGGGTATCGATACCGGCGATGCCGGGCACATCGTTCTCCTCCAGATATTCCTGAATCGTGCAGTCACAGCGGAAGTTGCTGGGAATGCGTGAAAGCTCTCTGACGATGAATCCGTCCGGCCAGGGTCTCTCCGACTCACAGTCATCCTTGCATATGCCATAATTACCGATCAGAGGGTAAGTCATGCATACAGCCTGTCCCGCATAAGACGGGTCGGTCAGGACCTCCAGATATCCGGCCATGGACGTGTTAAATACGATTTCACTGATGATCTCTTTGTCTGCACCAATGTGCGTTCCTTCGAACACCGTGCCATCTTCCAAAATCAAAAATGCCTTCATTCTTTCCTCGCATTCTGCCGCTTTCTGCGACGTTTGTGTTTCTCTTAGTATCTTACGATACCCGCGAATTGCTCCACAGGTATCTCCAATGTCTACAATACCGACGAATCGCTCCGCTGCTTTTCAGCTCCAGCAATTCTGAAAACATTTGGAATCCACTGACTTGCTGCGCAAATCGCTGCTTCCTCATGTTTTTACGATTTAAATCGGCACTTGCCTCCCCATGCAGGCATGGTCAGCTTTTGCCATTTAAATCTGGTATCTGCATAATCGGTTTATTATATCATAAAAAAATGAGCGTCGCAATAGACCCTCCCGGTATAAAAACCCACAAAAAACCCTGACACAATCTCGATACTCCTTGGGGAATCTGCCAAAGCTGTGAAAAAGCTTACAATTTCCATTGCTTTTTCTACAGGATATGATATAGAATAGTTATGTATTTTCTATTTTGAGATAACCATTCAAAAGGCCTGTGAGCAGCGCCGTATCTTCACCGAATGTCCGGTACTGTCTACAGGATAAAATTCAGAACAGATTGGACAGACATCTATGGATCGTATCAGCAATGCACAAATGAACTCCCTGGGAACCCGTAAAATATATTATGAAGATGTCCATCAGACGGATTTCACCGCCGTGGTGATGGAATGTGTTCCCGACAAGGAAGAAGGATATTACAGAATTGTTCTGGACGCTTCCGCATTTTTCCCGGAAGAAGGCGGTCAGTCCGCCGACAAGGGCACCTTAAACGGGCAGGAAGTACTGGATGTCAACATCAAACAGGGCATCCTGTATCATAAACTTGCCTGCGAGCTTCCCGCCGGCACACAGGTCACCGGTCATGTGGACTGGAACCGCCGGTTTGATTTCATGCAGCAGCACTCCGGGGAGCATATGATTTCCGGCTTACTGCACTCTCATTTTGGACTGGAAAATGTTGGATTTCACTTAAGTGACAGAGAAGTGACACTGGATATGAACGGAGAGGTCTCTCTGGAACAGCTGCGCCTCATTGAGCAGGAAGCCAACGCTTACGTCTGGAAGAATCTTCCGGTCAACATCAGCTGGCCCTCCTCCGAAGAACTGGCAAACTTAAACTACCGCAGCAAGCTGGCTCTTACGGAAAATGTCCGCATCGTAGAGATCCCCGGCGTGGATCTGTGTGCCTGCTGTGCACCGCATGTGGATGCCACCGGGCAGATCGGACTTATCAAGATCGTGAATGTCCAGAGTCACAGAGGCGGTGTCCGCATCAATATTCTCTGCGGCGGCCGCGCTCTGGCAGACTATACCGAAAAGCAGGATTCCGTATGGGCAATTTCTTCTCTGCTCTCTGCGAAGCAGCCGGAAGTAGCGGATGCTGTTGTACGCGCCAAAGAGGATGCACAATTACAAAAAGAACGCGCCAATACCCTACAGGCGGAACTTCTGAAGGTACAGATGAACGCACTCCCCTCTCCGGAAGAGACGAAAAATGTGATTCTCTTCGTCGGAGAACTGGATGCCATTGCCCTGCGTAATGCAGTAAATGCCCTGGTCGAAAAATATTCCGGTTACTGCGGTATCTTTGCCGGAGATGACACGAACGGCTACCGCTTTATCGTGGGAAGTGCCTGCCGCAACTGTCAGGAACTGGCCACCCGTATGCGTAATGAACTACAGGCCAAGGGCGGAGGATCCGCTCCTATGATTCAGGGGAATGTTGCCGCCACGGCAGATGCTCTGCGGACGCTGTGGACTTTCCTGTGATTTCGTGCGGCAATTTTCTGAATAAATAGATTCTGTTTATATGATGTCGGGGGGGACGAAGGGTCTTTCACCCACCTATGAGCAAGCTCATGTGGGTTTAGACCTTTTGATCCTGGCATCTTTATATGCCTTAATCACAAAATCCCCGGGTTATGACGATCCGTCATACTCCCGGGGATTTTTATTGTACTGCCTTTATCTCTGTCTTATCTTTCTATTACTTTTCTTCGATGGCGGCATTTTTCTTCAATGCTACGCTGACTGCCTTGGCAACACCGCCGCCCACAACACAGCTCATGGGCATCTCCAGTGCTCCGTTAACGCCACAGAAAGCTACTGCAAATAAGAACAGATTTGCTCCGGTTGCATTCATGCTCTGCAGATAATCGGTATGGCCGAAGCAGATCATCAATGTGGACATGAAGAACAAAGTGTTCATAAATGCTCCCAGCAGACCGGTCACGAAGAAAGATATGGTCTTCGTCCTGTCAATCTTCCACAGTGCCTTGAAGATCACACCGGACAGCCATCCCATCAGCGTTCTGGTGGGAATGCATACCAGGAAAGTGAAAAACGGATTAATTGCTACCAAAGCTGCTCCGAAAGGATCTCCGGCAAAGCACTGGTAAAAGCTTGTCAGTCCGAATACCAGACCCAGCACGGCTCCGCCTGCGGGTCCTAAGATCATTGCACCGATTACTACGGGAATGGTCATCAGGGAGATAGCCAACGGTCCGATGCGCAGATACCCAAGCGGGGTAAATGCCAGAATCAGCATGATAGCGATGAGTACGGCCAACTGTACCATCTCAAGTGTCTTGTTTTTTTTCATATGAAATTTCCTTTCCGCGCTTTTTGCGCCTTTGCTACTATTCCTCCATCTGGCATTCCTTTGGTCTGCCGGAGGATATAATTACAAGTCACTGAAGAAAATAACATAAATGTATACAAAACACAAGTATCTTTTTAGATACAATACCGTTATCTTACCGTGCAATACCATTTCAGTGCCGACACATACGCTTCATATACCGTATCCATATCAATGTCTTTCAGCAGCATCTGGCGGGATACTTCTGCCCAGTTGGCGGTCTCATATTGCAACATGAATTCATACACCGGTGCCAGCACACCGATACGGTAAATCAGGGCATTGCTGATTTCCCCTGCCACATGCACTACCTTCAGTGCCTCTGCCATAGGCTTTTCAAGAATTACATCCAGCACGGAGAACAATCCCATCAGGAACAGCTCGTCCTTCTGTGCCTTCAGACCAAAGGCTTCCGCAAGGTTCTCCGCGAATTTTGCACGAAGCAGTGACAGTCTGGTGACTTCGTTCGGTTTGTCGGCATACAGGGCATTGGCTACGGCGGTATTGATCCATTTCTTCAATTCCCGCTGTCCCAGCATGGCGGCTGCATGCCGGATGGAAGTAATCTCCGAATTTACAGCCAGCGGCTGAACCATCTTTAACAGGTCAATGGTAAGCGCGGTATCACGGCTGATGATATCCGCTGCTGTCGTGAGCTCAAAATCCGGACTGTTCACAATATTCAGCAGGTCAATATAATTGCCTTTCAGAGGTGCCACATCCGTCTGTCCCTTCGTAATTGGAACACGATAGAACTTACCCTCATATAAACGATATCCGCCGGTTTCCTTCAATCTCTCGAAGTCTTCCATGGTGTCAATATTACCGGCACACAGACTGATATTCGGGAACAGTTTTCCGAAATAAATTTTTGCTTTATCAATGGCAATCTTGCGGTTATTCAAAAGAACGTAGTCCATCAGTTTCAGAACTTCCCGATAATTTTCAAAATCACTGACTGCCAGTTTGCGGATAGCAAGCTTATAGCCTTCCTGTTTCAATTCTTTCAGGCGGTTCACATACATTTCGATTGGCGGAATCGTATTATCGATCAGCAGTACAATCTTGCTGTGAGGAGCATCACACTGCTCCGAAATGTCCGCAAAAATAGAGATATTGCTAATCGGCACAAAGATTTCCTTCCCCTGCGATAACGTATCCAGTCCCACCTTCCGGATCAATTCCAGACCCGTGATCTGAGATGCTCCGTCGAACTGTGCCGTCCCAAGCAGCAGCGGATTCAACAGGAAGTTCTCTCGCTGGGTAAAAAAGGAGTAGGCACAAACGGCCATATTTTCATCAAAAAGCGGTACTAATGTAAGCAGCATATCTTTACCTCCCAATCTATCTATATTATACCGATTCCGACAGGACTTTACAAGTGGTACTATCAGCACAGGGATGTTGTAAATGGAGAGTTAGTGAAA
>DJEP01000112.1 GCA_002431915.1 Lachnospiraceae bacterium UBA5895
GCTTCCAACTGCTTGATCTCAGCGGATACATCGGGAACACTCTTCATCTGTGCGGGGATTTTGTCATCCTTCTCTAACAGCTTGATGGCGAAGAATCTCTTCTGCTCCTCGGGAACATCGGTCAGCTTCTTCTCAACAGCTTCAATCACGCTCTCCACTTCGGGTGCAAACTTATGTACCACAGCAGCTGCGCTCTTCTTCTGTGCCAGTTCGATAGCCTTCTTAGTAGCATTCTCGATACCGGTCAGTTTCAGTGCGGAGATCTCAACAACGGGGCAGCCCAGCTTCTCAGACAGTTTTGCTACGTTGATCTTGTCACCGTTCTTATTTACAATATCAATCATGTTGACAGCCATGACAACGGGGATACCCAGTTCCATCAGCTGTGTGCTCAGATATAAGTTTCTCTCAATGTTGGTACCGTCTACCAGGTTCAGGATCGCATCGGGTCTCTCACCGATCAGGTAGTTACGAGCTACCACTTCCTCCAGAGTGTACGGAGACAGGGAATAAATACCGGGCAAGTCCATGATGATCACATCATCACCGTTACCGCCGTACTGTTTCTTTAATTTACCTTCCTTTTTCTCAACGGTTACGCCGGGCCAGTTACCTACGAACTGATTGGAACCGGTCAGAGCATTGAAAAGTGTTGTTTTACCGCAGTTAGGGTTACCTGCAAGTGCAATCTTAATTGCCATTTTTCTACCTCTTTCCTCTAAAATCATTTAGATAACTATTCAGACTCCATTCGCAAAACGCTCTTTCAGAGCTTCTCTTTTGCTCATGTGGTTACTTCGTCATCTAAATATCATAAAATATTCTTACGAATGCCAGCATTCAACGAATATTTGACGATATTTACCTGACTCTGCATAGTTACACATTGCGATTAGCTTTCACTAATTAGTTCCAGCTAACCTTCCTGCTAAAAAAAAGATAATTTACTCGACGCAAATCATCTCAGCGTCTGCCTTACGAAGAGACAGCTCATAGCCTCTGACAGTTACTTCTACGGGATCTCCCAAAGGAGCAACCTTTCTCACATAGATCTCAACACCTTTGGTAATGCCCATGTCCATGATACGTCTCTTGACAGGACCTTCACCATTCAGTTTGGTTACCTTTACGGTCTGACCGCAGGGAACTTCCTTCAATGTCTTCATTTTCTCCTCCTATTAGCATCTTTTTTGGTGGAACGATTCCCGCTACACCATGATTTTATTGGCCATATCCTTGCCGATGGCTACACGTGATTCCTTAATATTAACAATCAGGTTGCCTTCGGTCTGGGACACAACTGTCACTTTACCACCTACTACAAATCCAAGGGTCTCTAAGAACTTCCTCGTCTCCTCTTTGCCGCCGATCCTCTGGATCGTATTCTCTTCTCCGGCACTTACCATACTCAGGGGCATCATATCCACGTCCTTCCCTTCAATAGTATTGAACTGTTTTTTGATGGTTTCTCATTAGTTCTTAATGATATTCATTCTCAATTCATAGGTTAGTATATACTAACCTTATTTTACTGTCAATATGTTTTTTATAGAATTTTTGTAGGAAATTGTAAATGATATATTTTCTCATTAAGTCCAAACCTTGCATTTCTTCGCCATTTCTGCTATTCTAATACTACTATATAAAGGTGGAATGAATGGCAGAAAATGCCATGTATGGGAAGGGTATGGTTATTACATGAAAATACAAGAATCTGCGGAGAATTATCTGGAAACAATCCTTGTTCTGAAGAAAAAAAACGGCGTGGTTCGTTCCATTGATATCGCCAACGATTTGGGTGTGTCCAAACCCAGCGTCAGCGTGGCAATGAAGAATCTTCGCAATGGGGAATACATCGAAATGGATAAGGAAGGCTATATCACCTTATTGGATAAAGGTCTGGAAATTGCGGAGAAAATCTATGAACGTCACACATTTCTCACGGACTGGCTGACCTCCATCGGCGTGGATCCCACCGTGGCTGCCGAAGATGCCTGCCGGATTGAGCACGTGATCAGCGCAGAAACTTTTTCCGCCATGAAAAAGACCTTGAAGACAAAATAATTTTTGAATACTGTGGCATCTACAAAAAAACTCCCGGAGTGACTTTGGCATCGCTCCGGAATTTTTTTGTTTTGTATTAAAAGTCTGCATCAAATCTTAATAGATACCCATTTTCCCCGCCGGAAACGAATCGACGCAAACAGAAAACGGGAAACCTGATCCGCCAATATGCCCATCCAGATACCGGTCATTCCCAGCCCCAGCGTGAATCCAAAGATATAGGAAGCCGCCGTACGGATCAGGGTCACGCTGATGGTGGAAGCCATTGCCGTATATGCCGTGTCTCCCGCGCCACGCAGGCAGCCCATGTAAATGACCTGCGATACCTGGAACAGCACGATGATACAGATACAGTGGATAATGTTCACGCCATATGCCACGATGCTTTCCTCCTGGAAGAACATCCGGTAAATCGTCTCGCCGCCAAAGAAATAAAGCACTGCCAAAGCTATAGAGATTCCCAGACCGATGCGGCGGCAGATAGCTCCGTAGCTCTTCGCCTTGTCCGGTAATCTCTCTCCCAGACTCCTGCCGATCAGTGCCACCGCGGCTACCTGCATACCGTCACCAAAGGAAAATGTAAGTCCCAGAATATTCATGCCAACCTGATGCGCTGCCATTGCCTCCGTGCCCATCTTCGCTGCCATCATGGCGGTAGACATAAATCCCACACGCATCAACACCTGCTCGATGAATACAGAATAACCGACCTTGATGATCTCCAGCAGCGGTTCCAGCCGCAGGCGGATATGATGCTCGATCATATAAGGAATGCTGATAAAGCCTTCCTTCGGACAAATCGATACAATACTCATGACACATGCCACCACAGTACCGAATACCGTGGCGATCGCCGCACCGGTGATCCCCAGTGCCGGAAAACCGAAGTGTCCGTTAATCAGCAGATAGTTACCGCAGATATTCACCAGGTTGGAGATCAAGTTCGTCCGCAGGGCAATCATAGTATTCCCGGCACCGCGCTGTGCCGCATTGATGCCCATGGATAATACATTAAAGATCATACCTCCCATAATGATGCGGTAATACCTCGCCGCCATGGCGTGGGTGTCCCCATTGGAGCCGCAGAACTCAATGATCTGGTCTGCAAATCCCACCGTCAGGGCACTGATGAGAACTGCTGCCGCGATGCAGAACACGATGGTCATGACCAGAATCTCGTTGGCTGCCTGCTGTCTCTTTTCTCCAAAACGACGCGCCACCAGGGCGGAAATCGCCACATTTGCCGCGATGAACAGTGCCAGTCCCAGGAACTTCGGCTGCGTGGTCAGACCAACCGCTGCCACCGCATTTGCTCCCAGGGTACTCACCATGAAGGTATCCACCATACCTGCCAGTGCGATAAAAAAGGATTCACAGACCGCCGGCCATGCCAGCCGGACCGCTTCTTTCGTCAGGGAACCCTGTGTGTTTTCCGTACTCATATCTTAACCTATCTCATTACCTTTCTGCCTTGTAAATTTTGTCTGTACTTTTTGTAAGTTCTATCTGTATTATAGCATAGTTGCCAGCAGTAATTGCAAGTGTCTCTTTTTATGCTTGCGCTGAGCATAACGGAGTGGATTTATGCATAGACTGTCTATGGAACAGATTGTGTCATTTTGCAGATTTTTATTGAGAGGAGTATCTCCATGGATCTCAGACAGACATTTAAAAATATTCACTGGAAAAATCTCTTTACCGCCGTTGCCATTCCCCTTGCTGTGGGTGGGCTTTCCGCCTGGGTCACGAGAAAAGGCATGAAGACATTCGAAGCCGTGGCACAGCCGCCCCTGACGCCGCCCATGTGGGTCTTCCCGGTGGTATGGAGCATCCTGTTTGTCCTCATGGGCATTGCCTCCTATCTCGTCGTCATGCAAAAAGGCGAGGACACGAAAGCCCTCACCCTGTATGCTATACAGCTGATATTCAATTTCTTCTGGTCCATCTGGTTCTTCAACCTGGGCTGGTATCTGTTCGCCTTTTTGTGGCTCGTCGTCCTGTGGGTACTAATTTTCGCCACCATGCAGGCATTTGCGAAAATTTCAAAACCCGCCGCATGGCAGATGCTGCCCTATTTGCTGTGGGTTACGTTCGCGGGGTATCTGAACCTTGGCGTGTGGTGGCTGAACCGGTGATGGAACAGCCAACCTACTGTACCTCGATCACGTAATCGTAGCTATAGGTATGGACATACAATTTGTCATCCTTCTCTGCCATGAGATCCGGCATCTTTTTCAAGGGCAGACGGTCGATCACTTCTCCGGTATTTTTATCCAGCTGGTAGAGGTAGTCATCCTCTGCGGTAAAGCCATAGCCACAGAAGATCACGTCGCCTTTTACGAGGAAATTCATACTGTTGTAGGTCTGATCGGCACTTCGCCACAGCAGCTTCTCATTTTCCAGGTCATAGGCAAACATAAAGCAGGTGTCCGGCTGGGCATAGCCGTTCATTACCGATGCCCCATAGAAGATCCCATTCTCAAGCCGGGCGTTATTGCCGTTGACATACCATTTATCTGTGGGATATTCCAGTACATACAAGCAGTTCTCACCATCGAAAATACTGAGTTTCCCGTCGTCCCACTGGTAGGTGTAATTCTCATCATAGAAGCAGTCCCAGTTCTCGCCGATCATAGGAAGATCGATGTCTTCGGATGCGTTGTACCATTCATCCGCCATGGTGATGTTGTTGTTCGTCTCGGACAAAATCTTCAGGGAATAGGGTTGTACGGGGGTCCCCTCCGGGTGAAATTCCGTGATTCCGGTGAAGTCTATGGTGATTTCTTTGGGTACAGCAGTGGCTTCCTGAGACGGGGTTTCCTGCGGGATCTCTGTCGTAGCAGAAGCTGTCTCTGTGGTAGTCTCCGCCACCGGCTCTGTTGACTGTCTCTCCGCCGTCATATTTTCTGAAACACTCGTCTCTCCGGCACCGCATCCCGTCAACAGACAGGCTGTCAGCGCCAAAATGATCATTTTATATTTTTCACTCATAATTGATCCTCTTTCCCATAATCCGTAAGTTATTGCTCTTTTGTTAATCTATCATACAAAACGACTTCTGTTCCTGTACTAAGGTTATATTTCTTTTTATACAACATTGTCCACAATGCCTGATTCTTTGTATAATCTTTCTTCTCTTCTGGAAAAAAAGACCTACAAAAATACTTTTCATCTTTACCCTGTGATAAAAACAGATACAAATTTCTCTCTTCCAGCTTATTTTTCATCAGATAATCTGCATCTATCACTGAATACAAATTCACCTTTTGATTATATTTAAACACAGTGTCATTACTATCCAGCAATTGTTCCAACAATGGTAAAAAGTTAATTCTGTCCTCAATTTTCCCATAAAAATCGGATGATTCAACCTGTTCTGTGGTAATACTCCCCGCCACTATTCCATCAAATACTTTTCTTCTATCCCGGTTTAACTCAGGTCGATCAATTAAATACTGCAATCCCATTAAATGAAAACAGTCTTTTTTATTAAAAGCAATTCTGAGAGTTACAGCTACCCCTTTTCTTCCCAATACAATCTCGTATTCCGTATTTAGAAGCGGAAGGAAGGCGTTTACACAATCTTTTATATTCCGCATAAAATCTATTCCCCCTAAAAAAGAAGGCTCTGCCGATATAGCAGAGCCTTCGACATTTTCTTTCAAGACCTACGGTCTCTAGCCAGATTGTGGTAAATGTCAAACCCTTATAAAGCTCATAAGGCACTGCTCTCTGGCACAACACCTTACTTCTGCGCTTGGCAGACACTCAAGTTGCCTGTCGTTAATATCATATTAGCTGTCTACAAAAAATATGTCAATTAAAATACCTAATTTCATAAAGAATTAATATTTTCCAATTAATACGCCCTTCTGCTCCTGTTGTCTATCAAAAATTTCTGCTGTCAGCTGCTTCTCGGTGATGGCTGTGACTTTTCCCTGAGATACCGTAAACCAGTAGAGGGTTCCCTGTGCGGTGTCTGCATACTGCCAGATCTCCCAGGGATTATCCCCCGCGGGGGTAAGCAGCGTCAACGTGCCTCCGGCATCGGTAACGATCTGTTTAACTTCCTCCAGGGTAGTCTCGTCCACCGTAAATCTTTCATCACGGCTGCTGCCGGTTTGGATCGTGAGCGCACTCAGTCCACCGCTCTGAACTTCGTCAAAGTAGCAGAGGTATCTACTGTCTTCGATATAGATTCCGTCGTCTTCTCCGCCGACATAAAATTGCAGTCCAGCATACGTACACAGCGACCGGACATCCTCTCTGGACATTCCCCATGTAAATTCCGCCAGGATCTCTCTATTATACTCCGTGGAGTAAACAGCCGCTTTCACCGGCACGAAGCCGAAAGATGCGCGGTGGGATCCCGCCTGGTACGAATCCCCGTCCACTACGGTCGTCACGGAATCTTTGCCCAGATTCTCCCCGGCAGCCAGCAATGTTCCGTCCTGCAGCAGCGCAAAGTTATCAAAGGTATATGAATGCACTGCCCAGCTTAAGTTCTCCAGCTC
Organism: Lachnospiraceae bacterium UBA5895; assembly: GCA_002431915.1. Classification (GTDB taxonomy): domain Bacteria; phylum Bacillota; class Clostridia; order Lachnospirales; family Lachnospiraceae; genus Acetatifactor. Next base: position 6,579 of record DJEP01000112.1, read on the forward strand.
CAAATCGATTCCATCGTCATTTTGCCGGATTGCCTCCAGCCATACCATACTGACATTTTCCAGCACTTTCTGCGGTGCCCAGACAAAGTCATGGATATTCTCACTTTTCGCAACACCGCATTGTCCGAAGATGTTTAGTCCCCACATGTACAAATCACCAGTCTCCGTGATTGCCGCACCGTTCCAGGCGCTGATATCCACATAGACACAGTTCTCCAGTACCTTTCGGGGCTCCAGGTACATCATTTTCACCGGATTGGCCTGGTTCTCTTCCACCGTCCAGTAAGCATCGTAATCACTGCCATAGGTGCTGGTCGTCGTCCGCATCTGTCCCCACCAGTAGACGCTTCCGTCCTCCTGCAACGCAACGATTGCCTCCCTGCCGGCTCTGGCATATCGCACATTTTCCATCAGCAGCACCGGTGTGCACACACGGTCATTATCACCATCGCTGTACACCTGTTTCACAGAGTCTTTCCCTAACAGGAGCCCTGCCATATTCAGCCCCATTCCGTATAGTTTCCCGTCGTCGGTCAAGTAGATGCAGAAATTGTTATTCAGGTTAGAGTCCACAGAGACCACATGATCCGCGATCTGGACTGCATCCATTTTTCCTAGGTCCAGATCTGTCTCGTAGCTGCCGTTTCCCAGCTGCCCGTTCTGATTATAACCGCTGCCCCAGAGGACACCGTCCGCATCAATATAATAATGATTCCATGCCGTGACACGGTCGGTGATATACTGCTCCTCGATTCGAAGCGGGCTGCTGATCTGCAGATCCTCCGCCCGGCGGATATAGAATGTCGGCAGATCCGCATCTTTCTCTGCATCACTCTCCGCTGTCACACTGTCAGCAGTCTCTCCTGCAGCATTTCCTGCCTCCGGCTCCTGCTCCGTTACGGCACCTTTCTGTGTCAGTAATATCAGTGCCACCACGACGCACAGCTCCACTGCCAGCGCCGCAAGCTTCCCTGCAGTCTTGCGTCCTTTCAAAATATGCCGGATTCTGCCCTTGATATCACCTTCGTCGAAACACACCGGTGCCGCGAAAATCCTGCGCGCAGTCGTATCGACTGCCATGGATAACAGTACGGTGGCATATTCCTGCCTGCCCTCCGGCTCCAGCTGCTCCGTCACCGCCTCGTCGCAGGCTTTTTCCATATCGCAACACAACAGATAATACGCCAGCCAGACCACTGGGTTCACCCAATGCACAATGCTGATCAGATATGTCAGTATTTTCCACAGATAATCCAGGCGGCGCAGATGCATCCGCTCATGCTGCAGCACACAGTCATAGAATTCCGGGTTCATCCCCACCGGCAGATAGACCTGCGGGCGCAGGATCCCGAATACCATCGGCGTACGAATGCCGTCCACGTAATGTACTCCCTCCTCCACGGGAAGGCTTTCTGCCAGACGACGCTTCATTCTTACATAAGAAAAGATAAAATAGGCGAGAAAACAGGGGATTCCTGCCAGCCACAGGCATTCACCCCAAAAGGCAGCCTGGGAAAATGTGGCGACTGCAACAAGCGCGGATATCGTGCCTGCAGGTTGCGTATCCGCTGCTGTGAGCGCGTCCGATCCTGCTTCGGGATTCACACTCTGTTCTGTCATCGCATCCGTTCCGGTCGTCCGCTCGGGCAAAGTGCTCTGCCCCGTTGTAGCATTCTGCTCCGGCACAGCATTTTGTCCCGGCGCAATAACCGTTCCCAGTCCCGTCACCACGGTCGGTCCATCCGCACTCACCGCCACTACCATCGACTCCGGCTGTGCCCGCCAGAATCCATGCTCATTTTCAATCTTCCATGGAAATATAAGATAGAAAAAGACGATTCCCCACAATAGCACACAGTACCGGTAGGAGATCCGCAGTCCTCTAAATAGCGTTCTGAGGAGCAACACGATTCCTATGATGATACTTCCCTGAAGACTCATTCTGACCAGTATCTGCATCATTGCCATCCCTGTCATTCCTTTGCTCCCCCGTTATTTTCTATGATCTTCTTCAGCTCTTTGATCTCTTTTTTAGACAGCTTCTTCCGGGAAGTAAATGCCGCCACGAAGGCAGGCAGAGATCCCGCGAAGGACTCCTCAATGATCTCCTCACTATGTCTCGCCTGGAACATCTGCCTCGACATCAGTGAGGTGACAGTCCCGTTCTCACTGGTAAAAATCCCCTTTTGGCAGAGGCGCCGCAGGACTGTATAAGTCGTGGATTTCTTCCAGTTCAGCTCCTGCTCGCACAGCTTCACCAGTTCCCCGGACGAGACCGGTTCATGCTCCCAGATGATCTCCGCAAAACGCATCTCCACAGCTCCCATGGTATATTCCGACATTGTAATTCCTCACTTTCTGTTCCCACTATATCTATCATATCTTATAACGCAAAATGGTTTACAAGCTGTAACACATTTATGTTACATCCTGTAAACCATTTCTGTCAATGTCTATTTTTTACCTACAAAAGTAAAAGTTTCTCTTATACTGGAAACTTTTTTTATTTTTATTAATTGTTTCCAGTATAAGTTGTTATCATCCTCCATGTGGCATCAGATCGTTAAAAGTAGCCCAAGCCTCCTCGGCAGTGTAATCTGCCAGTCTAAGCCACCCTTTGACGCCATTCTCGGTCTCTACGCAGAGCCACTGTCTGCTGCCATCCAGGTACCGCAGATAGACAGCGTGGTCTGCGCTGACGGTAAATCGCTCACTGCTTATCTCCGGATCCCTGTAGATTTCAATATCCCGGGTGAGGGAATGCAGTGTGTTAAAATCCGGCAATGCATAACGGTCCACGGGCACTTCCTGAAGCTTCCCGTCACTTCCAATGCGGTATACGACCTGTAGATTCTCTCTCTGTAAGGTATAATCGTAGCTCTGCGTCGTAATGATCTGACCGTCCTCCACCCAGATATCCCTGATATCATGTGCGAAGCTACCCATTTCCTGTAACTCGCCTTTCGCATAGCGGAATAGAATACTCTCGTATTTTCCCCACTCGTCTCTCCGCGTAAGTGCCAGCAATATCTGTCTGCCATCCGGACTGAATGCATAGATACTGTTCCCCAGATTCTGTGCTGTCCGCGTCTCGCCCCTTGTGGTGTTCACCGCAAATACATACTCGTCCAGGGGCGAATGATCCGGCTCGTTTGTTGCCTGTGCCATCCGGGACCGCAATATGATCCGTTCTGCACTGCCGTCCCCATCCAGATCTAACAGAGCATAAGTCTCCTGCGCTGCCCGCTCGGACAGATCATACACAATTCCCACATTCGTCAGAACATCCTGTCTCTGTGCCGCAGCATAAGCATCCGTTTCCTCTGCTGTCAGATCTGCCGCCATTTTCCCGTTCCATACCGGGCTGGCAGACAGCAGTGGGATCTTCAGCTGCTTACTTCTGTCACTATTGTCAAATACCCAGTAGCCGTCCTCCACACGGAACGCTGCTTTGTAAAAATCCTGTGCCTCTGCCGGCAGCTTCCAGTCTGTGATTCCGTTTTCTCCGGTCTGCTGCGAAGTATCATACTCTCTGATCGTGTCGATCCAGATCTCCGGGTCTCCCTCCTGATAATTGGAAGATGCCAGATAATACAGCAGGACATTACCCTGTCGATTGTCCGGATGCGCCGTTTCTCCCGTATGCCGATTAGAAGTGTAGAAATACCGGTACTCCGTGGATACCGCAGACCATCCCTGTGCCACATATCCGGGCGCTATATATCCCGGAACCACACATTCCAGTCCATCATCGTTGGTTGCATAGATGCCATAACTGGATATCTGATAGAAAGGTCTCACATCCACTAAAGACCCGGGATCCACCCGTGTGTACTCCATACGCTGCGTCAACATTTCCACCGTACTATTCAGGCTTAAGTTTACCGGAATGTACTCCGCATAGACGACTCTCGCCTGCGTCTCACCATCTAAGGGACCGTAGGAATGCCTTACATTGCTGTCTTTATCCCCCACGGATAACAGCCAGATCTGACTGCTCTCCTCTGTCATCACCATGGGAATGTTGACAATGGAGCCGTCCGCAAAAGTATATTCTATGTTCAACACCGTGCCTTCACTAAAACGGTCAGGGTCTTCCCGGTAGAACTCATACTGCGGTCTTCCCTCATAATGCACCTGTGTGTAAATTCCTCGACCGCCCTGCAGATTCAGCAAAGCTTCCGCCGCCTTCACCGGGTCCTTGTAGATCTCACGTGCTTCAGTGTCTCCATCCAGTATCCGCCGGTGCAGCTGTCTCGCGGTAACACCATTGTATCCCAGGTATTGGATGCCGTCCTGTCCGGCAAAAGAGCTGCTATCCTCCAACGCTGTCACATCAAACAGGGCACCAAATTCTTCTCTGTTGTGGATCCCCTGCGCAAATGCCGCCAGCCATTCTGCCTTCGCAGTCTCATAGTCTGCGTCGTCCGCCGCTAAATCCCCTGCCGCTTCGTCTGTTGCATCGGTTCTATCCGCCTCTTCTATTGCATCTGTTCCGGTCTCTGCACCATTATCCGCGTTGACTGCATCCTGTGCATTTCCCCCGCTGCCCGGATTGCTGCACAGGCACACCACCAATACCACGATCACTGCTGCCGCCCCCACCAACATCCAAAACGGTGGCTTGCGATAGTCCAGCACATGACGGATACGATTCTTCACATGATCTTCTCCAAAAGAAAGCAATGCGCAGATGGAGCCGCCCCGATAGCGTTTCCACTCACCGCCGGAAGCCTCTTCCAGCAAAGTGTAAGAATAGATCTTCTTGCTCTCCTCGCCGAGGAGTTTCACCACTTTTTCATCACAGGACATCTCGCAGTCCATATTCATCAGATAAAAAGCCAGCCACACTAACGGATTGAACCAGTGGACACAACAGATCACCAGTGCCACAGGCTTAAACAGATAGTCTCTGCGCTGTAAATGCACCCGTTCATGGCACAGGACAACTTTTCTGCTCTCAGGATCCAATCCTGAAGACAGATAGATCACCGGATGAAACAGTCCCATAACGAAGGACAGATGCCCGCCGTCGATCTCACAGATCCCGGGTTCCACCCGATGGACACCACTGTCCGGTCTGCGGATCCGATGATACATACGCAGATAAGAAAATCCATGAAAAGCTAAAAAGCCTGCCATTCCAAGCAGCCATACGGGCGCCAGCCCCCGAAACCACAGAGGGCGGGATGCGCTGCTGGTGTTGGCTGCTCCATCAACGGCAAGATTCGTCCCAGCGGTTCCCTTTTCTGTTCCCGCCAGTTGGGCATCACCAGACGCATTGCCTATTGCCTGTCCGTTATCCGCCCGATCAGTTCCGCTCGCATTCTGTCCTTTCGCCACAGCTGCAGAACCTGCCGGGTTCTCTGCCGTTCCGGCATTTTGACCGGCATTCACGCTTTCCGCGCCATCCACTTCTGACCACGCGGCATCCTCATTTCTGTTTCCGGTATCCTCATCCTCCTCATTCGCCCCACGATCATCCTGTTCGCCTGCCGCCTGTATGTCTGCCACTTGCGCCGGGCGCGTCTGTGTCCCCACTGCCAGCAGTCTCTCCGGAATCAGGCTTAATTCCGTCTCCGGCAGCACCGGACAGCACAGCCGCACGAACACGATTCCCCACAGCAGATAAGAACACCATTTCGGCGCTTTTTTTAATAAAAATCTCGCCAGGATCACCAGCAGGATACAGTAGCTTCCCACCAGACTCAAACGCCATATGCTGTCAAAGATTCTATAGATGCCTTCACTCATAAGCGCCCCTCCTGTATCCTAATACTATCCCCGGAAGCTCCGCTCCCTGTCATCAGTATTCTGTAAATCTCCGAAGCGGATCAGTTTTCCGCCCCGGTAACTGAGACTCCCGCTGTCACCTTCCTGCAATTCTCTGTAGATTCTGTCAGAAACTTCCAGGGTGATATGTTCTTCCGGTTTCTCGAGGTTTTCAAAAATGACACTCTTGACATTTTCTGTCTCCGTTATCCCGGAATTTACCGTGCCGCCTGCGAGATATACCGGCTGTCCCACCGCTGTAGACTGCTCTTTGCCGACGACTTTTGCGCGGTTCACGGTATGTTTCCCCCGCTGTTTATTCAACAGGCTTCGATCCAGCAGATATAATAAATATCCCAGGATCACTACTACGAATAACACAACCAGTGCATTTTCCACCGGACTGAATTTTAACTGCTGTATCATATAAGCCCTCCCTTTTTAATATGGCAAACTAAGCAACACATGAAAATAATCCTCGTAATTGATGCTTCCCAGATGGAACCACCCCTGCGTATTGTCTTCCGCCTGCAGGCAGATCCAGTTCTGTGTTGCGTCCAGCTTGATCATACGCATCCAGCTTTCCGCCGGCTGCATGAATACCTCTCCACCCGGTGTACGGTACAATGTCATATCCTGCAGAAGTTCCACCTCTGCATAGCCGCTCAACCAATACTCCTCCTGCGGAAGTTCCCGAAGATGCCCGTCTTTCGTCACATAATAGATTCTCTCGATAGAATCCATCGTCATTACGTTGTAGGGTTCGCTGACCACCATCTGCCCGTGCAAGATTTGGATGCGTCGAATATCCTGCTTTATCTGTCCGGTCTCCACCAGCTTTCCATTTTCATAATGATAGAGTCTGGTTAATGAATCCGCATCTTCTCCGGCGGCGTGCAGTGCGATCAGGATCTGCTCACCATCCGGGCTGAATGCATAGATAGCATTATCCATGTATCTCGTACTTTCCGAAATCTCCTGCGCCTCCCCGTTTACTTCCAGAATGGCATTGCTTAAATCATAGCAGTTCATTTCTTCCAGTCCCAGGTTCACATATGACGTATAACGCTCCAGGGAATATCCTCTTACCGTATCTGCGGGATGCAGGGATATTTTCTCTGAAATACCGTCCCCATCCAGGTCCAGCAGGGCAAAGGTCTCATCCTCCGTCCGCTCCGACACATCAAATACGACTCCCGGATATGCCAAAATATCCATTCCACGGCTGGCTGCATAGCTTCCGTCCACAGCTCCCGCCAGTGCTTCCCAGGATTTTCCGGCGTACAGACTGTCTACCGAAGTCAACGGAAGATAGATGCTCATGGAAGGATGATCACTGTCGATCTCGTAATAGCCGTTATCCACTTCAAGTCCGGTTCCAACCTGCAGATTCTCCGGCAATGCCCTGTCGGTTACCGTCCGGGTGCTCAGATCAAATTCCCGCAGCACCGTAGGCATCCAGGCATCCGTTCCAAAATGCGACTCATCGGGGTCTGTCAGGTAATAGACCTTAATATAGCTGTCATCCGTCAGTCCCTGATCCGCCTGATACCCATTATAGACTCCTGATGCCGAAGTCTGGTATGCTATCGGCACAGCGGTCACATCTGCGGGAACCTTCGCTGGAATCCGTTCCGCACGAATGCAACGGAAAGAATTGTCTCTTTCATCCATCAGATAGATTCCATAGGAGGACACCTGGATATGCTGTCTCTCTCCGACATAGTTCTCTCCGATATATCTGCCTTCCTCCGGGTACCGATACTGTCCGGCACCGCTAAGTTCATATTCCGCATACACTTTCCGTGTGCAGATATCCTGTTCTAACGGTCCGTTGGTTTTGTCCGGATCACCGCCGCTGCTCAGATTTCCAAAGGATAAGAACCACAGATGCTGTGTCTCCTCTGCCATTACCATGGGAATGTCTATGAAAGAGCCGTCTTCCGCAAACGTATATCGTACATTGACCACAGAGCCCTCTCCCTCTCTCGGAGCCTCGCCGAAATAAAACTTCTGTCCCGCCTCATAAAGTGTCTCCGTCACCACACCTGAGCCTTCTCCCAGATGCAGAATCGCTGCCGCAGAGGTCACCGGATCCGTGTATTTCACATATTCCTGTGAAGTATTTCCGTCTAGCAGAGCCTTGAATACTTCAAACGCATAATCGCCATTGTTTTCTTCCCACAGCAAATCCTGCGCTGTGTTATCCCACTGAAAAGTACGCTGTGTTTCTATGGTTTTCAGAGAAAAAATGTCGCCGAATTCTTCTCTGTTGTGGATCGTTATGCCCGCGAACTCCTCCGGCGTCAGTGCGCTTTCTTCCGAATCTGTCATAGCACCGGAATCTGCCGCATCGTTTCCACCCTGTCCCCCGCCCGGATTACTGCCGAAGCTTATGATCAGTGCCACAATCCCTGCCACCGCACCGATCACAATCCCCCATAGCAGATAGGAACACCATTTCGGTGCTTTTTTCCTGTAGATATTCTCACCCATAAGTCCCTCCTGTCCCCGGAAAGCGAAAGTCGATAGAATATAGACTTCTCTATAATTATAGTCTACATTCTACCGACCCATCTGTCAAGTAAGAAATCTTCTTCCTCTAAAGTTGAAAACGGATGTACTCCCGGTACAATGGCTTCCTGTACTGTTCACTGATCACCTCATTGGTCGCTTCCCAATACTGCCGCAGCTCCTCACTATACCGCTTCGCATACCCCTGTCCGACGTTGGAATTTCCGCCCCTCCCTTTCCCGTGCTTACTTCTGCACCGCTTCCGTCACACGCTCCTGCCAGTCATAAAAGGTCTTTCCGTCCACCAGACAGCGTTCCTCTTCACCAATCCATAGCCCCTGTTCTTCCGAAGCATAACGGAAGGTCCTTGTCTCGCCGTCTGCATAGACGAACTGGAAATATCCCACTCCCTCTACCATCTCTTCCGGCGGGATCGGATCTGATGTCACCTTTCCGGACAGCTTTATAAATTCCTGCCACAGCTGCTCTACGGCAGCGGCATCTTCCACGTAATCGTAATCCTCCGCGCAGAAGCTGCAACCGATCTTCTGCGGGCACTCCTCCGGCAAAAAGTTCGCACAGGACGCAGTCTTTGCATTATTCAAAAGCAGTCCGGGATACCATACATCCGCTATGGCATACGCTTCTTCCGGTGTTGCCGCCGGATATAAAACATAGCTGGCGGGATTCTCTACGGATATCATACCTTTTTCCACATTCTGTACCGCCTGATAAATCGCTACGGTAGTCTGGGCATCCGGAGTCCCGATCCATCCAGCTCCTTTTCCCTCCTTCAGGAATCCTCTGTTTCCTCCATAGGTAAAGAAATAATTCTGCGGGTCCTCTCCTGCTCCGACAAAAGATATCTGTCCGTGGAAAGTGCTGCCGTGAATCCAGGGCAGTACCCGGTAATAATAGGTTCCGTTAACACTCACCTGTACCTCTTCCTGCTTCCCGTAGGCATTCTCCTTTGGCATCCGAATCCCCGGCACCGTGAAATCCACTGCTTTTTGGAATTCGATGAGATTCAGCAGAAGCACCACCACTGCCAGTACGATTACACTGAAAAAAGCGGTTACTTTTACGTTAATTTTCTTCATAAGCCCCTCCTTTGTTCCTCTTCTATCTATACTGACGACTTTTATACTCTGTTTGTTACAATCAGCATAGCAGAATTTCACCTCGGGATCCACTTTTTTCACCCAAACGACCGCTTTTTGTTGTTTCTGGTCTTTTTATAACATAACCGCTGTAAATACACAATTGAGCAGATGGAAACTTATTCCGGTTATAATTCTATTACGAAATTTTATGCATTTGTATATGTTTTCCGTAATAGGATTCCCTCGGGAATGGAATCATTGCTCTGACAATTTAAGCGGCTCATAATAGAGCACTGTCTGCGCAGGATCTTTTCCGCTGATCTCCACGCCGTCCGCCGTAGTTCCCTGGAAGCCGCCGGATGCGCCGATATAGAGGATACGTCCGTCCGGTACGAGGACCGCACAGGTGCCTTCCGTGCCGCAGGGCATCTCCCAGCTCTCCTGCACCCTGGTGAATTCGGTCTCGCCCAGGCGATAGGTATCCACGCCGTTGTATCCCCACAGGATAAAATCTGCCGTCTCACTCACGCCTGCTGCCACCATTTTCCACGGGTAGACCGTATCGGCACTGCAAATAGCATTCTCACTTCCAGCTATCGGGACAAACCGTAAGCTTTCCGGGTCTACTGACACTAATGTCATAGCTGTATCTCCTGCTGTCGTATTGCCCACTGCCTGAGCCGCTGCATAGACTTTGCCGTCCTTGCCCTGCCCTAATGCGCCGACACCTTTTACGGCATAGTTGCTGTCATCCGCCACGGTTCCGAGCAGTTCTCCTTCCGCAGAATAGATCCGCACATAGCTGCCGTTCTCCTGCATCCGCACCCGCACATATAACCTGCCCTGGGCATCTGTCGCCATGCTATCGACGATATTCCATTCCTTCTCTCCCACGGTAAAGCTGTTCAGGAGCGTTCCCTTCGGGCTGATATGGTAGATCTCAGGCAGCCAGCCATGTTCCGCTCCCGCTGCTGCCAGCCCTTTCAATCCCGCATAAATGCTGCCATCCGGTGCGGTGCACAGACTGTAGACCTCTCCGTTTTCCGCGAAATCTTCAAAAATCGTCTCCGGGGTTCCGCTGCCATAAGGCAGATATTCCACTCTCGCCTGTCCGTCCGTGGTGAAACCGCCCACATACAGACCGTTCTCTGCCACTGCCGCACAACGGATGCTTACGTCTCCTTCATAGGCGATCTGCCATTCCTGCGTTGCCGTGTCGGCACCGAGGACCGTACCGCTCATTCCCTGCTGTACTGTGCTTCCCTGCTGCGCTGCATGTTCCGGCTCTGTCTTCACATATTCATACGTTCCTGCCGCAATCTCCTCGCTGATCTTCGCCAGGCTGTACTCTCTCTTTTCCTTAAAATCGATCAACTCCAGCAACTGCTCATCCGTAAGCTCCTTCTCCGGCAGGAAAAAGGTACTCCGCTCCGCATAGAAAGCTACGCCCTTTTTGTATTTTTCAGGACTGTCGATCAGCGTAAGCTCCTTCTTCGGGAAATACCCCTGCTCCAGGTATGCCTGCCTGAGTTCTTCCAGTCTCGCCGTCTCGCTCTCTGTCATCGGTCTGCTGTAAGTATCCGCAGAGACATTTGCCTCCTGCAGCTGCGCGAAATACTCCTCCAGTTTTTCATGATTCATGCTTTCCATCCGCGCCTGATACATTCCGGATGCCGCTACCGTCGCTGAAGCCAGCACCAGACAGGCTGCCGCCAGAATTGCTGCCCTCCGGAAGCTGTAATGGCGGCTGTTTCCTCTGCCGCTTTTTCCCAGATGCAGCAAAATGTCATCCACACGCGCATTTAAGTTTTCCGGTACCGCCATCTGTTCCTGTTCCGCCATTTTATATAATTTTCTATCTAAAAAATCGCTTTGCATCTCCTGCTCCTTTCCGCTGCTACAGCATTGCCCGCAGCTGCTCCTTCGCCCGATGCAGACGGGATTTCACTGTGCCCTGCCTGCATTCCAGGATCCTGCTGATCTCCGGGATTGTGCATCTCTCATAGTAAAACAGAACGATCACATCCCGATACCCGCCGTCCAACTGCATCACCGCATCCCATAACTCATGATGCTCATCGTAGAATTCCGGGGACAGGTTCTCCTCCCATTCCACCGGACTGGTGCGCTTATTCTGCCTGTAGATCTTTTTCGCCTCGTTGGCGGCAATCTGCAGGATCCAGTTACGAAAACTGTCTGCTTTTTTCAATGTGTCTAATTTTTCATAAGCATGCACGATAGCTTCACTGACCGCATCCTCCGCATCCGCACTGTTTTGCAGAATCGAATATGCCAGTCGGTACATGGGAAGCGTGTCACTCTTCACATGCTGTGCAAACTCTTCTTTTGTCATGACTGCCAAGGTATCACCTCCTTCTTATCGCCGGCTTCACTATATATGAGTCGCAAGTAGCGGAAAAGGTTCCCAAAAATTAAGGCACCGGACGGATCCAGTGCCTTTCGATTTCAAATTCGTAAAAAAACTATTCTGCCCGCAGTCCGTGCAGCATCACGCTATTCTGCCATCCGCCCGCTCCGCAGGTTCCGGTATGCAGAACTCCGACACTTCCGCCCGCAGCAGCTGCCTTCGTGTCCACGGTGATCTCCGCCGGATATTCCATAGACGCCGGATGCTCTTTTTCCGTCCACAGATGCGCCCGCAGCCGTCCATCACGGATCTGCACTTCGATATGGCAGCCCGTCACGAATCCTGATGTGTAACAGCGTTGTCCGATGGGGGATGCAAGCCCGTCCTCATAATACACCGGGAATACCGCTACGGCATTGGAGGCTTCCGGGGATCGCAGGATCCGGAGTGCCGGTCCCGTCATCCTCTGCGCATCGAATCCGACACACACATCCATATATTGTCCGGCGCTGCCGAAGCCCTGTCCGGATGTCTTTGCCGGATCCAGATACACTTCCGCCCGCATTTCGCGCGCTTCCTCTGCGAAGGTATAGAACAGCTTCACACCCTGTATGGCGGGCATCAGTCCGGCGCCCACGCAGCCGTTTCCGGCAGTACGATAGCTCCAGGGCGCCTCCGGCAGCGTCTGCTCCCATTTTCTCCACTCGGCAAGCGCCTCTCTGGGCGTATAGAAATCCAACGTCCACCACTGCGGACGGATCCTAGGCTGAAGTTCCGTAGGGAAATCCGTAAAATCGGTCTGCACCCGTCCGGCATCCTCGATTCCTTCCGGTTCCAACCTCTCGCAAACACACAGTTCTACTGTCTCCCCACAGGCACTGCAGTTCGTCCGCGGGGTAATCCGCACGTAAACCGCCGCTCCACTTGCTTCATTTCCCGGATGATACGCACGGTTCACCACTCCGGGACGGCTGACGGATACGGTTCTGCGCCCGCCGTCCTGCTCCAGTTCCCAGCAGATCTGTGAAGCGTCCTGTGCCCCTTCCAGCTCCAGTTCATAGTGCAGGGTAAACATTCCCTTCCGAAAGGAAACATAAGGAGACTGTTTCCATTTCGGTGCCGGGCGGGTCGTCGGCGGGACTATAATCTCTGCCATAGCTGTCAGCCCGGTCTCTGTGCGCACGGACAGTATGCTCTTCCCGGTACGGACACCGTCATTTTCCCCATACAGCGTCAGTTCCTGCCCCTGCCTCTGCAGACGGATCCGGCTGCCATCTTCCGCGATTTCACAAGACAGTTCCGGATGCTCCTGCATCTCGCCGCTGAAATATTTTACCTGGGCGGACAGGGTCCGGCTTCGATGTTCTTCGGTTAATTCTACGCTTCCCCGGCTCAACACCAGCTGTACCGGCAGATGCTCTGTCTCAGCTTCCGGCAGGTACTCCCTCTGTCCCAGCGGATCCCAGTCGTCCGTTCCCCGTAACAGGTTCCGGACGTTGTACTCCGCCCCGCTTTTCGTCTCTATCAAAAAAGCCCGCAGCCCCTTTTTTCCGGTAAGATCCACGGTATGTTCCGCAGGTCCTATGGGGGTATCGTTTCCATATGCATAGCACATGGTCTCCGGCTGGGGATAACGCGTCCACTGCACCTGCAGTGCCCAGGAGGTTCCCACGCTATCCTTACGCAGATCCTCGAACCGGCAGCCGATCACGTACACACATCCCTGCCCCTTCATAAAATACTGGTCTGCGCCGCTTTTGTCCCGGTGTCCGCAGATCCGGAACAGGCAATCCAGGAACGCACTTCCCGTAGCATCCGTGGCGGAGATCGGGCATCCCCCGTAGAAATCAAAATCACAATGTAAATATACCGCATTGCCGTTCAGGGCATCATCGGTGGATTCAAAATGGCAGTTCTCGTATAGGCTTCGCTTCGCACCGCAGATGGGATAGAGATTCAGCCTGCTGACAAAGCGACAGTTCTTCGCATGGAACCGGTCGCCCACCACATCGCCCAGCTGCGCCTGCGTGACTGCCTTACAGCGCTTCGGTCTGTTTTTGGACGGATCTAACGGATACTCCAGATCCACGTTGCAATAGTTCCCGATGGTCAGATTCTCCAGGTGCAATCCGTCCCCCTCAAAGTGCAGCATGGTATAATTGCCGATACAGCCGTGGGACTGCCCCTTGTTCGCCGCGATCACCACATCCTCCGGGTGCTCCGACAGACCGATCAGGGACAAATAGCTGCATTTTATTTTCTGCTGATAGGGCAGGAAATCTCCCTCTGTCCCCCGGAAGATTTCCGCATCCTCCGGATCATGCAGCCAGTAGACATCCGGTGCCAGATATACCGTCATCGGGGCTTCCGGCGTTCCGTCCTGCAGTGCCCCGGAGGCAAACAACTCCTGTAATGAGCGGAAGCACCATGCCGTTCCCGGAGCGGCACTGCCGTCTAACAGCAGATGATGCGCATCCAGTTTTTCCATCATCGCACTTTTATCTGTCATAATTTATACTCCTCTGTCAGCCCTTGACGGAACCGACCATCATTCCCTTGACGAAATACTTCTGTAAAAACGGATACAGCACCAGGATCGGCACCGTCGCTACTACGATCGTAGCGTATTTGATGGATTCGGCGATCAGCTCGGTATCCGAATCTCCCATTCCCGACAGTCCGCTGCTTAAGATCAGTATCTGGCGGATGACTAACTGCAGCGGCTCCTTGTTGTGATCATCGAGATAGATCATAGCGCTAAACCAGGAATTCCAGTGTCCGACGCCATAATACAGCACCAGCACCGCCATGGTCGGCTTGGTCAGCGGTACCATGATCCGGCCAAGGATCGTAAAATGATTGGCACCGTCCAGTCTCGCGGATTCCTCCAGGCTGATATCGATGGATGCCATCGCCGTACGCATGATGATCAGGTTGAAGGTGCTGACCGCGCCCGGCAGCAGAATCGCCAGTCTCGTATCATACAGTCCCAGCTGCTGGATGTTCAAAAACTGGGGAATCAGTCCGCCCGAAAAATACATGGTAAACATGATCAGTACCGTGATCACCTTTTGTCCCGGAACGTCCTTCCTGGACAGAAAATAAGCGCCCAGTACTGTCATAACAAGGTTGATCAGTGTTCCCGCTACCACATAAAATATGGTATTGGCATACCCAATCCAGATTCTGGAATTGGAAAATACTTTCTTATAAGCCTCTGTTGTAAATCCCAGCGGTTTGAATAATATCCCCGGATGTCCCATTAACAGGGACGCCTTGCTGAAAGATGCACATATCACATACCAGAATGGATAAATACATATTATCATCAGCAGGATCATAAAACAAATATTAAATGTATCAAAGATTTTCTCTCCGGCGCTGCGTTTGATTGTTCTGTGCATTGTCTTTGTCTTCATCTGTTCCTCCTTGCCCGATACCTTTTACCACAGACTGGTATCGCTGACCTTCTTGCTGATACGGTTCGCCAGGATGACCAGCAGGAAGTTCACCACCGAGTTAAACAGTCCCACCGCCGCAGAGAAGGAATATTGCCTGTCTACCAGACCCATGCGGTATACATAGGTGGAGATCACGTCTGCGGTTTCATAAATGCCCTCGTTGTACAGCAGAATAATCTTCTCATAACCGACGCTCATCACCTGTCCCAGCCGCATGATCAGCATGATGATGATCGTGGGCAGGATTCCCGGCAGTGTGATGTGCAGCATCTGTTTCCATCTGCCGGCTCCGTCGATCTGTGCTGCTTCGTACAGTTCCGTGTCTACTGCGGTTAACGCCGCCAGATATACAATGGAACCCCAGCCTACGCCCTGCCAGATATCACTGATAACATAGATCGGCAGGAAATTTTCCGGCTGGCTGAGCAGATTTTTGCCCCCATAGTTGAAAAAATTCACCAGAATCTGTGTAATGAATCCCTCCGGCTTCACGAATTCCCTGATCATGGAACAGATGACTACCGTGGAAATAAAATGCGGCATGTAGGTGATCGTCTGGGTTACCCGCGCGAACTTTTTGCTCCGCAGCTCATTCATCAAGAGTGCCAGTATAATAGGTGCCGGGAAACCGAACACGATGGTTGCCAGGCTGATTTTCAGGGTATTACCCAGTAATCTCTTAAAATAAATGCTTTGGAAAAAGTTCATAAAATGCTGTAACCCAACCCAGGTACTGCCGGAGATTCCTCTCCGCGGGCTGTAATCCATAAATGCGATGATCAGTCCTTATAATGGAACAGCAGATAATACAGTAACACCGGGAGTACGATCAGATACAGCTCCTTCTGCTTCCACATCTTTTTCAATGTCTTCATGGCATTTTCTCCTTATCTCCTGATTTGTGTCTGATGTATGCCTGATAAGACAGACGGTCGAGCTGGAAGACTCCAGTTCGACCGTCCGGGATATTATCTTTCGTTATATCGATCCAGTGCGGACTGATATATTCCGATCATATCGTTCATGCCCATATCATTCAGCTGTTTGATATAGTTGTCCCATTCTGCATCTACATCCAGAACCTGTGTATAGAACTTCGCACTATATTCAGAGATAAAGGTATTCATCTGTGTGCTCAGTACGCTGTACTGTTTGCTTTCGTCTTCTTTTAAGGTGATGGGCGGGATCAGCGTGCGCTGGCTCTCATTACCGTCTGCCCAGTCGTGAAGCGCCTGCTTCTGCTCATCGGTCTCATAATACTGGAAAATATAGTTGGCATCCTGTACGAAGGGTCCGCAGCCATTTGCCAGTCCGTTGTAAGTCATAGCGGTGGATACGCTCCAACCGTTGGGATTGTGCATAATCTCATCGGTGTAGGTAGGGATACCGTCTACCATGGTATATGCCTCGCCCTCTTTGCCGTAGTTGATCATGTAATGTCCGGACTGGCTGTAGCAATAGTTCAGGAACTTCGCTGCCAGTTCAGGGTTCTTACAATCTGCTGTGATAACTGCGGAAGCATTGCTGGTGGTCGCATAATCGTAGGAACCGCCGCCGTATAATACGGTGTCGCCGCTGTTCATTACCGGGAAAGAGGCGGTTGCCATCTTAAAATCCGGATTGTACGCCTGAGGATCCGCTGCCACACTCTTGATCATACTTCCGAGGAAGCTTCCGCCTGCTCCTACGGTAACTGCCGCCTGATCATTCATGATATAGCTCATGGCAGTTTTCTTATCACAGGTGAGCAGATCTGCATCCAGCAGTCCCTTGTCTACCCAGTCATTGGCTTTCTTCATAAGTTCCTTATAAGCTTCCTGGGTGTAACCGTTCTTGATCTCTCCGGTCTGATCATCCACATACATTCCTGCACGGATGCCGTAGGCACTGCCCATGAATCTCATCAGATATTCCAGGGACTGTACAACCATGGGCTTCTCGATGCCGTATTCCTTCAGTGCGGTCAGCGCTGCCTCCCAGTCATCCAAAGTTTCCAGCTTGCCGGTGTAACCTGCCTTTTCCAGCAGATCGGCACGATACATGGGACCTGTGGTGCACTGAAGATAGGTGTTGCCGCGGATGAACGGGAAGCAGTAATAATGTCCGTCATCATTTTTTACCTCACGGTCTACCGTAGGATTGTCCTGCAGATACTGCCACAGATCTGCTGCTGCGCCGTAAGGCTGTACATAATCATCCAGGATCGTCAGTACTCCTTCTGCCTCTGCCGCAGCCGGACCGCCGGTGTAGTTGTTGGTCCATTCCCATACGATGATATCCGGCAGGGAACCGCTGGCAATCATGGTGGAGAACTCCTCACTGGAGCTTCCCTCTGTGGGCTGGATGAACTCTACTTTAATACCGGTCATCTCCTGCCAGTTTTTCGCCCATAAGGTCTCGTTGGCGGATGCTGCTGCATCACTTGCCCAGTACTCCATCCAGACGGTCAGAGTCTCACCGGTGTCCTCTACGGGATAGGATACATAATTGCTTCTGGGAATGGTCAGTTCATCGCCTTCTTTTTTATTCAGAGAATCCAGCAGTTCATAGGCAGGTGCTGCAGGCTCCTCGGTTGTTGTCTGTTCCTTTTGTGTCTCATCGGACACATTGTTTTCTGAATTATCTGTGTTGCCACATCCGGTCAGCGTTGCTGTCATGGTAAGAAGTGCTGCCATTAAAATACTGATTGTCTTCTTTTTCATAAATTGTCCTTCCTGAATTTAGTATTCGTTTCCAGTTCAGACTGCGCAGTCTTTTGTGTACGCCTTTATCTTACCCGCCCCGTTTTGCTCCTACAAGTGACAAAAAATTGTGTCCACACAGCTTCCCACTTTTTTGGCAAGTGACAAAAATTAATGTCCATCCTTCCACTGGCTGGGTGTCATGCCCTCGCTCTGCTTAAAGCTGCGCAGCAGAGTTCTGACACTGCCGAATCCGGACTTCTCCGCCACCTCATTCAATCCGTCATCGGAAGAGCTGAGGATCTCCTTCGCCCTCTGAATCCTCTGTTGGGAAATGTAGGTGGGCAGTTTTTGTCCCTTGACGCTCCGGAATGTCTTCGACATCTGCACGGAAGATATCTGAAAATGCTCTGCGATCGATGTCACATTCAGGTTGCAGTCTGCAATATTCTGCTGTATGTACAGCACGATCCGGTTACATAATTCCTCTTCTTCCCGGCTGCCCTCCGCCAGTTCCTTCTGCAGATTCTCGCATACCCGGTGCAATTTTGCGATGAGTTCCTGTTTTCCATGGCATTCCTGTCCATGGAAAATGGAATACTCCTGAAAATCCTCCGTTCCCTCCATGGCTTTCAGCATAGAACACTGCAGGTCATATTCCAGGTAGCGGATGGCTTCCGTACGGTTGCTGATATTTTTATGTTCATTCTGCTGGTACAGATCGCTTATGATTTCCTCCGCCCGCGCGACATTCTGCTGGCGGATCTGCCAGATCAGTTCTCTCTCCGTCTCCAGCGGATAATAATATCCATACTGCGGTTCGACTTTCACATCTTCGTAGAATACCGTATCATCCAGCTCATAGATTCTCTTCGTCTCCATGGTGTAGATTGCCTGCTGGTAAGCATCCGCGATTCCTTCCCGTCCTCTGCAGATCTCACCTGCCGCTACCGTATAGCGGATATCCATATGCTCATCCATGAATTCCTGCAGCTGGGTCACTGTCTCTAAGGTAATGTCCCGATTCCGTCTGGCATCCTTTTCCGGGAAATTCACGATAATGACCAGCACATCACTAACAATCATGGGATATACGATACAGCCACTGTTCTGGAACAGCTCATGGCTGACATTTTCCACGATAAACTGCACAAATTCCAGGTCTTTCTGCTTTTTATGCACCTGATCCCATTCCTCGCTGCCGTCCCGCTCGATCTCTTCCATATAGAAGAGCAAAGTGGTGAACAGTTCGCCGCACCAGCGGATGCCGCACATTTCTTCCACATAATCCGCATTTTCCGGCAGATTTCCCCTAAGCAGCTTCTCCAGGTATTCCTTTTGAAAGATCAGATTCTGACGCTGCAGTCTGCTGCCTGTCTCCTTCAGGTTCTGCTGCATTTTGTGAAAATAGCCGTCGATCAGCTGAAATTCATTGTCTGCCCCGTTTTGCGAAGACTTAATATCCAACCGGTCTAACAGCTTCGCCACCTGGCTGTAATTCCTGCGCAGGAAATAGAGCATCAGCAGGATACCGATTGCCGTGAAGCTGACCAGGATGAGAATTACTCTCCCCTGATAACCTCTTAATTCATTAAAAGAATCTTTTTGACGGCAGATCAGTATCTTGTAATTATTACCGCCTTCGTAGTAACGCAGCTGTGCTGTCTGATGCTCCTCCGTCAACCGGACGCTTCCGGCTTCTTCCGCCATCGCTGTCTGTAGCTGCTCTCTATCCGCGGCACTCAGTGCTTCTGCGTTTTGGTCAGTGCAAAAGACATCTCCTTCCAATGCCAGGCACACGCTCTCATCCTGAGAAGGGAACAGGATCCGCTGCAGCTGCGGCAGTTCATATACGAAGAAAATGTTGATCTGCGTGCGATCCCATTTATTGTCCTGTATCGTTCCGGCGAAAAAGACATACTGCCCATTGCCGTACTGCATGGTAATGCCGTCATAGTCTCCCGCTAGCAGCCGCTCCCAGTCTTCCCTGGAGATGCCGCCGTACTGACTCTGATAGGCTCTCCAGTAATTCTCCGCCGTATTCGCGGAATCGCTTGCCACGATGTAATCGTCATTGGCAAAATAAAGTAAGATCGCCGCATAATTACCGTTGATCTTCTGATATTCTTTCAACAGTTCACACAATGTGTAACGGGAATATTTGATGGCACTGGTCGTGCTTCCCTGTTCGCCGTGATATGAATTTTTCCCCAGAAGAATCGTATCATCCTGTGCCAGCACCGAATAGGACAGATCCCGCATAGTCTCCTCCATGTCCGTCAGGTTGGTCCGGATCTGCTCCACGATCTTATCATTCTCCGCTTCCTGATTCCGCACCAGGATCCGCTTACCCTGCCAGTAGGTGATGCTGTTGCACAGTAAAAATACCAGCATAACCGCCACATATGATACCATCCATTTCCAGAAGACACTGTTTTTGCCCATCGTCTGCCCCCTCGTATTAAAATATCTCAGTGTCTCATTATACGGGCAACTTAGGCAGGAAGTAAAGTGACAGTTTCCTTCCTGGATGTGACAAAAGGTTCCAAAAAAACAAGGCACCGGGTAAATCCAGTGCCTTTTGATTTAAAATCTGCATTAGAAATAAAAGTTAATTTCTGTTTTTCCTTTTTTCTTTTGCTGTGATTTAGAACTTTTTATTTTTTTCCAAAGCTTCTGTTCTTCCTTTTTTAATTCGGAAACAGACATCTTTTTGTATTTCTTCGGGATTATCAATACATCATTTTCATACGCAGTCATCCTCTGTTACCTCCTTAAAATAAATGGAAAATTTCTTCTGCATTTCCTTCAGCGCCTCTATCTGCGCTGTGTCTTCATTATATCCATTTTTCAAATAGTCTTCAACTGTCAGTTTATAATAAGACAGACTCCGATTCCGTCCCCGGAAAGGTCTTGACCCGCGAGTTAGTCTATGCTAATATAACAATTGTTATGGAGATGGATCGCAAGAAACTCACTGAGGAAAACTTAATCCGCTGCGGTCGTGAGGAATTTCTGGAAAAGGGATACTCCAAGGCGAATCTCCGGGAGATCTGCCGGCGTGCGGGAGTGACCACCGGTGCTTTTTATTTTTCTTTTGAAAATAAAGAGGCGCTGCTTAGGGCGATCCTGGACCCAGTCGTTGCAGAGTATCGGACGATGATGTACGAGATCGCGAAAAGGGAGCAGGAGCATCCGGAGACCGCGGAGGCGAACGAGCGGCAGATCATGGAATATATCTGTGCACACAGGCAGGAATGCGAGCTTGTGCTGGAGAAGTGCTCCGGCAGCAAATACGAAGTCTTCCGGGACGAGGTCTTCTCCAACATGCAAACCGCCTTTCAGGGCTATTATGAAAAACAGCTGGGCTTTGTGCCCGATACGGAATTGCTGCGGATCCTGGCATCCATGCGGTTCCACGGATTTATTGAACTGATCAAGGGAGATTATGATATGGATTATCGATTATTCCTGACGAAAGCCATCGGCATCCACGCCGATGCCGGAACACAGAGTTTAATTGCATTTTTAAAGAATAAGAACGATGCTCACCGTTAATGCGGTGGGCATTTTCTTTTATAAAAAATAACAAATATAACTTTTGTTACGGAAAACAAGGAGGTATTATCATGAATCAAAAAACTAACTACGGGAACTGGGTACCTGAGAAAATACTGACGCTGTGCTATGTAGGCGCCGGCGTGTTCGCCATTGCCGCCTGCGTGACGGGACCGGCACTGCATCTTGCAGTACCTACCTGGATCCTGGGCGTCCTGGCAGTGATCTGCCTGATCTACGGCATCTACATGCACGCCTGCCATGAACTGTTTGCCTTTGGCAAGGGCAATATGATGGCAAATGTTCATCAGCACCTCGTAGATCATCTGGACTGGGACGGCGAAGGTACCCTGTTAGACATCGGCTGCGGCGCTGCTGCCCTGACCATCCGCTGCGCCAAGGCTTTCCCTCATGCCATTCTCACCGCGATGGATTACTGGGGCGTAGAATGGAACTATGCGAAGGAGCAGTGTGAAGTCAACGCGAAAGCGGAAGGCGTTGCCGACAGAATCACTTTCCAAAAGGGCGATGCCGCACACTTAGACTATCCCGATGAGACCTTCGATGCCGCTGTCAGCAACTTTGTTTTCCACGAAGTCCGCTCTGCAAAAAATAAGCGGGATGTTGTCAAAGAAGCTCTCCGCGTCGTCAAAAAGGGCGGCGTCTTCTCCTTCCAGGATATGTTCTCTCAGAAAGCCCTCTACGGTGATATGGAAGAGTTCATGGCAGAACTGAAAAAAGAAGGCATCACCGAAGTACACTACATCGGCAATCTGGAAAAGAAGCTGGATTTCGTTCCCGGATATGCAACCACTCCCTGGATGATCAGTGGAATGGGCATCCTGTACGGTCGGAAATAAGCAACTTTAGATTATTCCATCCGTTGAAATTCCCGCCAGAAAGCGATAGTCTCCTGCAGATCCGCTTCGTCTTCAAACAATTCCAGCTGTTTCGCCACTTCGATTGCAAAATCCACATAGCCATTTGCTCTCGAAGTGGTGATCCGGTCGGAAGTTACCACATCTTTTTCTCCGGAATGCGTCGATTCTATCCCCTCTAACAGTCCTGCATGTTCCACGACATCCACACCTGCACAGATGGCAGCGATCCGTCCACCTAGGTCATGCACGCTTTTCAGATACTCCCATACGGTCTGATTATCTATCTTCTCAATATCTCCTCCGGGAATAATCATCAGTTCCACATCCTTCGGATCCACATGCTCCAGCTGCTCCTTTGGCACGATCCGGTATCCTTCCGTGGCGGTGATCTCTTTTCCGTCCGGAGATACAAACAGCATTTCCTTCCCCGTTACCTTCAGAAAATAGTTCAATATCACAATTTCGTAAATACAACTCGTGTCATATAACAGTACTACTGTTTTCATTATGCTCCCCCTATGTTTTTTGCTATCCTAATCTAAATAAACATTGTCATGTAGAGTGGAATATACATAATCTCATCTTCATACTTCAAGTCCTTCGTATACACAATATATTTATCCTGCATCTTCATCTGATATTTTTCACCAAGATAATCAAAAGATTTATGTGATGTATACCCGGAAGACTTTACCTCTATGGGGCATATTTTTTTCTTTTTCACCGTTAGAAAGTCAATTTCATATTTCTGCTCTCTGCTTGCCCCCTCCGGAAGATAATGATACTCATGAAAATAAAGATCATGTCCCGCTGCCTTTAGCATCTGCGCCACAATATTCTCCATAATCATTCCCTGATTAATCCCCAAATTTCCAAATATCAGCGCTTTATACAAATCTTCCTCAGTGTCTTCCCTGCTCTTCATGATCTGCGTCACCAAAAGTCCCGTATCACCCATATAAATTTTAAAATTACTTCGATCGGCAAATAGTTCCAATGCTACCTCCGGCTTTGTCACATTAATACATTCATTTCCAATCATAGCTTCCGCAATAAAACTCACCGCATCTACATAGTTTTGGTATCTGGCATTCTTGTCTATGAGTGAAAATCGAAAATGTGAGTTCTTATTTTCCAATTGCTCCGGAATTGTCTTAAAGATTACCGATGCCTTTTCCCGATTCTCCGAATCATATTTTGCCAGATCTTCTTCATATAAGCTTAAAATATTCCGCTTCATAAAATCAATCTGCGCAAAAGTTTTGCCTTCCACAAATGCATTTACTGCCTGTGGCATTCCTCCCACCACCATATATGTGCGGAATTTCTGCATGATTTTTCTATGAATAACATCGCCCAATGGCTTCCTGTGTTGAAATGCACTTTGTATCGTTTCAAAAGTAATATTATCCCCTGTTGCCCATAAGTACTCCTCAAAATCCATCGGATACATTTTAACCCGATATTCCTCTGAGGGAATCAAAATGTTTGTCACATTTTTACGTATGGATATCAAGGATCCGGTTTCCATATATTCGTATCTGCCGTCTGCTACGAGATATTTGATTGCCTGTCTGGCCTGCGGAAACAATTGTACTTCATCAAAAATAATTACGCAGCGATTTCCTTCTAAACTTCTTCCTTTTAATAAAAAAAGATTCCGAAAAAAGGTATCCAGATCATCCATATTCTCTGTAAAATTATTTTTTACATCTTTCCCTTCTTTGGCAAAATCCAAAATCATATAATCGTCATACTCATTTCGGGCAAATTCTTCTACAATTGTGCTTTTCCCTATCCGTCTCGCACCTTCCAACAAAACAGCTGAAGATCCCCCAGCCAGTTCTTTCCATTTCTTTAATTTATCATATACCTTTCTCTTAAATACCATAGTTCTCTATCCTCCGCGTATT
>DJEP01000118.1:0-9763 GCA_002431915.1 Lachnospiraceae bacterium UBA5895
GAGGAGGTCTATCAGGCGATGGTGTTTGGGGAAGATGAGGATGATGCCCTGAACCAGCTGGAGGAACAGCTGAAGGAGCAGGGTATTGCCCATGGAATGTGCATGGCGGAAGAAGTGTAGTGTGAAAAGAACTTCTAATCACTCAGAGCAAAGGCTTTTTCGTGAAGAAGTTCTATGTTTCACACACAAGTTTGCACCAATGCGCAGGTTATGCAGATTATGGAAGGATAAGGGGGTTAGAAATGGAAAATTCTTATCGCTTTTTTGAAAATAGAGATTGTAAATATTTCCCCTGTCACAAGGGACTTACGGATTTTAACTGCCTGTTCTGCTACTGCCCCATGTACCGTCTGGAGCATTGTCCCGGGAATCCCCGGTATTTCGAGAAAAACGGCAGGCGGATCAAGGACTGCTCAGGCTGTACTTTCCCGCATGATCCGGATCATTATGATGCGATTATGCAGATCCTGCGGGAGGCATAATACATTTTTCTAAAATCAAAAAGCCGATAGTCTGTGAAAAACAGATTACCGGCTTTTTTAGCGCGGAGACGGTGGGATTTGAACCCACGTGCCCCGGAGGGCTAACGCATTTCGAGTGCGCCCCGTTATGACCACTTCGATACGTCTCCAAAAGATTACAACGTAGATTATTTTATCCGAAAAACGTCGGTTTGGCAAGGGGAGAAACGAAAAAATCATGGCTGCGCCTGTTGCTGGTCGGTAATAATGAAAAAAAGATGTTGACATAACAACATCTTAGTAGTATATTGCAAATAAATACTTTGATAATCAAAGCATTTGAAAGGCGATGCTGCACAGTATAGCGAAGCCAAAGCGATTATGCCGAAAGGAACAAAGCGGCAAAGACAGAATATCAAAAAAGAATGCATAAGGAGAGGTAAACACATGTTAGAGAGAGTAGCGGAAATCATCAGAGAACAGTTGAATCAGGAGGAGATCGAGATTACGGAGGCAACCCGTTTCAAGGAGGATCTGGAAGTGGATTCCCTGGATCTGTTTGAACTGGTAATGGCATTCGAAGAGGAATACGGAGTATCCATTCCTTCTGAGGAGCTGGAAGACCTGACAAGTGTAGGCGATGTCATCAAATATCTGCAGGAGCATGGTGTGGAAGCGTAAGCGGAGCACGGAAAAAAGCGGAATATAACGCAGAGTGACAAGAAGGATCAAAAAGACAATGAGAACAAAAATCACTGAACTTTTACAGATAGAATATCCGGTTTTTCAGGGAGGTATGGCCTGGGTGGCGGAGCATAGGTTGGCAGCAGCAGTGTCCAATGCCGGAGGCCTGGGAATCATCGGGGCCGCTTCTGCTCCGCCGGAAGTTGTCCGGGAGGAGATCCGCAAATGCAAAGAGCTGACGGATAAGCCCTTCGGCGTGAATGTTATGCTGCTCAATCCCAATGCGGAGGAAGTGGCGAAGCTTGTTGTGGAAGAAGGAGTAAAAGCGGTAACGACAGGTGCGGGAAATCCGGGAAAATTCATGGAACTGTGGAAGAATGCCGGAGTGAAAGTCATCCCGGTGGTGGCCAGCGTGGCTATGGCGAAGATGATGGAGCGGGCCGGAGCAGACGCCGTGGTGGCGGAAGGCATGGAGAGCGGTGGACATATCGGTTCCACCACGACCATGGCGCTGGTGCCGCAGGTAGTGGATGCGGTATCTATCCCGGTGATCGCCGCCGGGGGTATCGCGGATGGCAGGGGAATGGCAGCGGCCTTCATGCTGGGAGCGGAAGGTATCCAGATGGGAACCCGTTTCGTGGCATCAAAGGAGTCCATCGTGCATGAAAATTATAAGAACCAGATCGTTAAGGCCAAAGACATCGATTCCGTGGTGACGGGAATGTCTACCGGACATCCGGTGCGTTCCCTGCGCAATCAGATGACCAGAGAGTATCTGAAGCTGGAAAAGGAAAATGCGGATTTCATGGAACTGGAACAGCTGACATTAGGATCTCTTCGGAAAGCCGTTATTGACGGTGACACCGTGAACGGTACCATGATGGCAGGACAGATTGCGGGATTGATCCACAAGGAACAATCCTGCCGGGAAATTCTGGAGGAAATTGTGAAGCAAGCCCGGGAGTGTATAACAGCACAAATGAAAAGACAATAACCACTATCAGCAGCTGAATGACAAACTGTGAACAGCAATGCGTGGCAAATGGTATAGGGAAAACGGCGTTACAAAAATGTGCTGTAATCGAGGGGAACAATAGCATCACATAGCAATAGGAGATGACAAAAATGAGTAAGATCGCATATTTATTCCCGGGACAGGGATCCCAATACATCGGAATGGGTAAGGAATTCTATGATAAATACCCGGAAGCACAGGCTGTATGGAGGCTGGCGGACAAGGTACTCCGGAATCTGTACTGGCAGGATAAGCGGGAAGCACAGGCGGAAAGCGGACATCCGTACTCCATGGAGCAACTGACCTTTGAGGAAAATCCCTATATCAATATGACGGAATATACACAGATTGCCATGCTGACCATGGAAGTGGCTATTTTGAAAGTATTGGAAGCAAAAGGTCTGAAAGCGGAGATGGCAGCAGGCTTAAGCCTCGGAGAATATGGAGCACTGGCGGCCGGTGGTGTGATGGAGCTGCCGGATCTGTTCCGGGTGATCCGTATGCGCGGTATCTATATGCAGGAGGCTTATCCGGAAGGCGGAGCCATGACAGCGGTATTGGGACTGGATGGAGATACTGTGGCAAAAATCTGTGAACAGACGGCAGAGAAAACCGGTAAAGTCGTCTCGGTAGCAAATTATAACTGCCCGGGACAGATCGTGATCACCGGACAGGCAGATGCAGTAGCAGCAGCAGCGGAGATCCTGAAGGAAGCAGGGGCAAAACGCTGCGTACCCTTAAAGGTCAGCGGACCGTTTCACTCAGCGTTATTGAAAACAGCCGGGGAACAGCTGGCAGAGGAACTGAAGGGAGTGAAGATATCCGCACCCTGGATTCATTATCTGTCTAATGTAACGGCAGATTATGTGACAGATGCGTCACAAGTTGCGGAACTGCTGAAACAACAGGTATCCAGTCCCGTACATTTTACCCAGAGTGTGGAGCGTATGATTGCCGATGGCGTGGATACTTTTGTAGAGGTCGGACCCGGACGGACGCTCAGCAGCTTTGTCCGTAAAATTGACCGTAATGTCAGAGTGTACAATATTGAGAAGCCGGAGGATCTTGACCGGGTGATGGAGGAACTGGCATGTTGACAGGAAAAGTAGCCATTGTCACAGGAGCATCCAGGGGAATCGGCAGGACAATCGCCCAGACGCTGGCAGCGGCCGGTGCAACCGTAATATTGAATTACAACGGTTCCGCAGAGGCAGCGGAAGCAGCGGTAACGGACATTTGCAGCCGGGGCGGCATGGCGAAGGCTGTGAAGTGCAATGTGGCAGAGGATGCGGAGAGCGCGGCTTTCGTCAGGGAAGTTCTTCAGAAATACGGCAGAGTTGACATCCTCGTCAACAATGCGGGAATTACCAGAGACAATCTGGTAGTGCGAATGACAGAAGAGGAATTCGATGCGGTGCTGGACACGAATCTGAAGGGCGCGTTCCACATGATCAAGCATCTGACCAGAGCTTTTATGAAGCAACGCTATGGCAAGATCATCAATATTTCTTCTGTCAGCGGAATTCTGGGCAATGCCGGACAGGCAAATTATGCGGCTTCCAAAGCAGGTCTGATAGGACTGACGAAAAGCGTAGCCAGGGAGCTGGCTTCCCGGAATGTCTGTGTCAATGCGGTGGCACCCGGTTTTATCCGGACAGATATGACAAAAAAACTGCCGGAGAATGTGCAGGAAAATGCGATAAAGACGATTCCGCTGGGGAAAATGGGAAGTCCGGAAGATGTTGCACAGGCAGTCCTGTTCCTGGCAGAGGAAGCATCGGATTATATCACCGGTCAGGTGTTGTGCGTGGATGGCGGCATGGCCATGTAAGGGAGAACAGAGCATATGGGTAAAAATAGAAGAGTGGTTGTAACCGGCATGGGAGTTGTTACCCCCATAGGCAACAATGTGGAAGAATTCTGGAACAATATAAAACAGGGAAAAATCGGTATCGGTCCTATTACTTATTTTAATACTGCGGATTACCGTTGTAAACTGGCGGCGGAAGTGAAGGATTTTGACCCATCACAATATATGGACAAAAAGTCCGCCCGCAGAATGGAGCAGTTCTGCCAGTTCGCTGTGGCAGCTGCCGGACAGGCGATCACAGATGCAGGACTCAACATGGAACAGGAAGATCCGTATATGGTGGGCTGCAGTGTTGGAAGCGGCATCGGAAGTTTACAGGCTATGGAGCGGGAATATGACCGACTGAAGGAAAAAGATCCCGGCAGGGTAGGACCCATGCTGGTGCCGCTGATGATCTCCAATATGGCAGCGGGGAATGTCAGTATTGCCTATGGATTAAAAGGAAAGAGTCTGAATGTGGTTACCGCCTGTGCCACCGGAACCCATTCTATCGGAGAAGCATACCGTACGATCCAGTACGGAGATGCAGATGTGATGGTGGCAGGAGGAACGGAGAGTTCCATTACCCCTATTGGCATCGCCGGATTTTCTGCACTGACAGCACTGTCATTCAGTGAAGATCCGGAGAGGGCATCCCTTCCTTTTGATAAGGAGAGAAATGGTTTTGTCATGGGAGAAGGCTCTGCCATCGTAGTATTGGAAGAGCTGGAACACGCCAAGCGGCGCGGAGCCAAGATCTATGCGGAACTCATCGGTTATGGCTGCTCTTCCGATGCTTATCACATTACATCACCTGCGGAGGATGGCAGCGGGGCAGCCACTGCCATGCGGAATGCCTTAAAAGACGGCGGGGTGGCACCGGAAGAACTTACCTATATTAATGCCCATGGCACCGGTACCCATTATAATGACCTGTTCGAGACCAGAGCCATCAGGCTGGTATTTGGAAAACATGCTTATGATCTGAAGATCAATTCCACCAAATCCATGGTAGGGCATCTCTTGGGAGCGGCCGGGGCAGTGGAATTTGTGACCTGTGTAAAAGAGATACAGGAGGACTTTATCCATCGTACGGTAGGACTGCGTGAGACAGAGGAAGAACTGGATCTGAATTATTGCAGAGAGGCATATCGGCAAGAGGTGCCCTATGCCCTGACCAATTCGCTGGGCTTTGGAGGTCATAATGCCAGCCTGCTGTTAAAGAAGTACGCAGAATGATCGCAGCGGAATTTAAGGTGTGGGATACGAGGCAGAACATAGAATATCAGGCAGAATACAGAGCATCAACAAGGATGATTGCGGAAGGCGAAGGAGCATCCGCGGTCAGAATGCTATTCGCGGAACGGAGGAAATATGTCATTATATAACACACAGGAAATTATGGAGATTCTGCCCCACAGGCATCCTTTTCTCATGATCGATACGATTGAGGAACTGGAGCCCGGTGTCAGAGCGGTGGGACGAAAAAACGTAACCTTCAATGAACCGTATTTTGCCGGACATTTTCCGGGGAATCCGGTGATGCCCGGAGTACTGATCCTGGAGGCACTGGCTCAGACCGGGGCGATGGCGATTTTGTCTTTGCCGGAGAATCGAGGCAAGACGGCATATTTTGCCGGAATCGACAAGGCAAAATTCAAACAGATGGTGCGCCCCGGTGACACACTGGAACTGGAGACTGCCATTATCCGCAGCAAGGGATCCGTCGGCGTCGGGAAAGCGACCGCCACGGTGAATGGAAAACTGGCGGCAAAGGCAGAGCTCACCTTTGCATTGAAGTAAAAAATAACCCGTGAAAAAGCTTTTCCATGGGGAAAGATGGAAGAGAGAAACGACGCGGGATAAGAGGTGTCGGTATGGGAAGTATAGATACGGAAACAGAGATCAAATGCCCGAAATGCAAGAAAATAATCAACAGAGACCGGGCAGCAAAAAATAGATATGTCTGTTATGAGTGCGGCTACTATTTCCGGGTGAAGACCCACAATCGGATCCGCATGGTGGCAGACAGGAAAAGCTTTCAGCCCTGGTTCGAGGAGATGGAAGAGAGCAATCCGTTGAACTATGAGGGATATGAAGAAAAGCTGGCGGAGACCAGAGAAAAGTCCGGCGTGAAAGAAGCCGTGACAGTAGGTGAATGCGAGATCTACGGGGAAAAGGCTGTGATCGGCATCTGTGAATCGAAATTCATGATGGGCAGTATGGGGCACGTGGTTGGAGAGAAAATCACCTGTGCCATAGAGAAAGCTACGGAACGGAAGCTGCCGGTATTTTTATTCTGCTGTTCCGGCGGTGCCAGAATGCAGGAGGGGATTGTATCTCTGATGCAGATGGCGAAAACTTCGGCGGCAATCAAGCGGCACGGGGAAGCCGGTCTGCTCTATGCTACGATCCTGACAGATCCCACCACGGGTGGCGTCACGGCCAGTTTTGCCATGCTGGGAGACGTGATCATGGCGGAACCCGGGGCGCTGATCGGATTTGCGGGACCGAGAGTTATTAAACAGACTCTTGGTCAGCGTCTGCCGGAAGGGTTCCAGACTGCGGAATTTTTACAGGAGCATGGTTTTGTGGACGGGATCGTCCGTCGGGAGAATCTGAAAAAAACCTTGTATTTTCTGATTGTGACCCATCGGTGCAGGGAAGGAAACTATGCTGACTTTAAGAAAAACTTTGATTTCCATTTCGAACCGACAGAAATCGTGAAGGAACGTTACTTCCGAAGCCTTCCCAGAACCGCATGGGAAAAGGTCAAGGCGGTGAGACAGGTGACAAGACCTGCCGCAACGGATTATATTCCGTATATTTTTGATTATGTGGTGGAAGCCCACGGCGATCGTTATTACGGGGATGACAAAGCCCTGGTGGGAGCTGTGGCATTTCTGGATGGTCAGCCGGTGACAGTGCTGGCTGATGTGAAGGGCAAAGACTTTGCGGAATGTGCCAGACGCAATTACGGCATGCCTATGCCGGAAGGCTACCGCAAGACCCTGCGCCTGATGAAACAGGCGGAGAAATTTCACCGCCCCATTATCAGCTTCGTGAATACTCCGGGGGCTTTCTGCGGCGTGGAAGCGGAAGAGAGAGGACAGGGCGAGGCCATTGCCCGGAATCTGCTGGAGATGTCAGCCTTAAAAGTACCGGTATTGTGCATTCTGATCGGAGAAGGCGGCAGCGGCGGAGCACTGGCTACGGCGATAGGCAATGAGGTGTGGATGATGGAAAATGCCACGTATTCGATTCTGTCTCCCGAAGGATTTGCTTCTATATTATGGAAAGATGCTGACCGAGCCAGAGAAGCCAGTGAAGTCATGAATATTACATCCGAGGATCTGAAACGCCTCGGTGTGATCGAACGGATCGTACCGGAATACGGCGGGGCAGACAAAAGTACTGTGGAAGCCATCAGTGGGTATCTCAAGGAACATATCAAGGAATTTCTGAAAAAATACACCGGTATGACCGGTGAACAGATTGCGGAGGAACGCTATGAAAGATTCCGTAAGTATTAGAATCACCGGAACCGGAAGTGCACTTCCGGGAAGGATCGTTACAAATAAAGAATTGGAGCGGATGGTGGAAACCTCGGATGAATGGATCCGGGAACGGACGGGAATCGGTGAACGTCATGTGTCTGTGGGAGAGACAGTTGTGACACTCGCGTCAGAAGCAGCCCGCAAAGCGCTGGAACAGGCAGGGAAAAGAGCGGAAGAGATCGACCTGATCCTGGTGGCAACCTGCTCTCCGGAGCAGTATCTGCCCTGCTGTGCCTGCCGGGTACAAGCGGACATCGGTGCAGTGAATGCGCTGGCCTTTGATGTGAATGCGGCCTGTTCCGGATTTCTGTTTGCCCTGAATACCGCGGATGCTTATCTGCGGACGGGACTGGCGGAAAATGCACTGATTATCGGCAGTGAGGTGTTGTCCAAGCTGGTGGACTGGACGGACCGGAGCAGCTGTATCCTGTTCGGGGATGGCGCCGGAGCTGTGGTCGTGGAACAATGCGAGACGGAGCGTAAGACGGTGGACCGGACACCGTCAGCAGGCATTCTGGGTCGTACTCTGCACTCTGATGGTACCGGTGGCGGAGTTTTGCAATGCGGATCCAGAAAATTGATAACACCGTATGCAACAGCAGCCGTAGCAAATACGGACGAAAAGGAACCCGGAGACGGCAGGGAGTATTATATTCAAATGGACGGACAGGAAGTATACCGGTTCGCTGCCAGACGTGTGCCGCAGTGCATTGAGGAGGCTTTGGCGGATGCCGGGCTTGGCGTAGCGGATATTGATCTGTTTGTATTGCATCAGGCTAATGCAAGAATCATTGATACTGTGGCAAAACGCCTTCATGCCGACAGAATAAAATTCCCTACAAATCTGGAGAGGGTGGGCAATCTGTCCTCTGCATCCATCCCGGTGCTGTTGGATGAACTGCACAGGCAGGGGGAACTGCACCCGGGAGACCGCATTGTTCTGGCGGGATTCGGCGCCGGGCTTACGATTGGGGCTTGCGTGATCACCTGGTAGACGGTATACTGATAACGACTAAGGACACGACAACGGCATGAACACGGTACGGTAGACAGGAAGCCTGCGGTTCGGGAACATTGCCGGTATACCAGAGAGGCATTTATTTGGAAAACTATGGAGAAGAGCAACAACCGGGTGCTGAATGAACTGCTGGTGAATCTGTTCCATAACGTGATGGATGCGGAAGCAAAAGCGGTGATTACAGAGGAATTCAAAGATATTACGAATAATGACATGCATATCCTCGAAGCTATTGGGATCGAGGAGGCAAAAAGTATGTCCCGGATCGCCGGGGAACTCCACGTCACTGTGGGAACCCTGACCACGAACATGAACAGCCTCGAGAATAAGGGATATCTTACCCGCAATCGCAGCACACAGGACAAGCGGGTGGTGCTGGTGACCCTGACGGAGAAAGGAAGAAAAGCTTTTTTTCATCACCGAGATTTTCACAGGAAAATGATTCATACGATCATTCACGATCTGGACGAGGAAGAAATGCAGACATTGATCAAATGTCTGAGAAAACTGGATACATTTTTCAGAGATGGCAATGCAGAGTGACCGGAGAGTTCCGGTTACTCTTTTTTGTCTGTAGGATATCGAAATCTTTCGGAAATTACAACAAACTATTTTCAGATGAAAACAAATGTATTAAAATAGAAATAACGATTCAAAGTATTGGATAGTTACATGGAATAGTTATAGCAGACGCAAGAGAAAATAATGAAATATAGAAACGGAGGATCCTACGATGAAGAGAATCGGAATGTTAACGAGCGGTGGTGACTGTCAGGCCCTGAATGCAGCGATGAGAGGCGTGGTGAAGACCCTGGCGAACGGTAAGGAAGAGGTCGAGATCTACGGCTTCCTGGATGGCTACAAAGGACTGATCTACGGTAATTTCCGGATGCTGACGGACAAGGATTTCTCCGGTATCCTGACCAAGGGCGGCACGATCCTGGGAACCTCCCGTACTCCTTTCAAGACGATTCAGGATCCGGATCCCAACGGGCTGAACAAAGTCGAAGCCATGAAGCAGAATTATTACAAGCTGCAGTTAGACTGCCTGGTGATCTTAGGCGGTAACGGTACCCACAAGACCGCAAACCTGCTGCGCAAGGAAGGACTGAATATCGTGACACTGCCCAAGACCATCGACAACGACCTGTGGGGTACCGATATGACCTTCGGTTTCCA
>DJEP01000118.1:9866-10148 GCA_002431915.1 Lachnospiraceae bacterium UBA5895
GTGGAAGTTATGGGACATAAGGTAGGATGGCTTACCCTGAATGCCGGAATGGCAGGCGGCGCCGACATCATCCTGATCCCGGAGATCCCCTATGATATCAACAAGGTCATCCAGAAGATTGAAGACAGAGATAAAAAGGGTTGCCGCTTTACCATTATCGCTGTAGCCGAGGGCGCTATTTCCAAGGAAGATGCTGCCCTTCCGAAAAAAGATTACAAGAAAAAGATGGAAAAATATCCGTTCCCTTCCGTATCTTATAAAGTGGCTGCACAGATCCAGGAG
>DJEP01000083.1 GCA_002431915.1 Lachnospiraceae bacterium UBA5895
AAGATCATCGCCACTATTAGGTGTAAAACGATCATTTACATTTCATGCAAACCGACCAGCCTGGTAAGAGATCTGGAAGTCTTCCTGGCAGGTGGTTATGTGGTAGAGAAAGCCTGCGCTGTGGATCAGTTCCCCTGGACAGCGAACGTAGAAACTATATGCAGGCTGGTATTAAAGGATGATCAGCAGAAAGACCAGTAAATGGTGACATCTGCATTGAGGACTACAACTTTATCAATCAGGGTATGGATGATGCGGTGAACCTCGTCCATATCCCCATTATTGAGGACGGACTGGAGACTCTGAATGGATTTCCAGGCCGTTTCTCTGATTTCGGCAGGTGTGACCTCATTGATCGTTGCGAGATTGCCTTCTAGGAAGTTTTTCTCCTGATTCAGATCTCCGAGACGGGCACTGATATTGTCCAGATCGATCAGACCGGTCTGATACAGTTTCACTAAACGGTCAAGCTGACGGTTCACCTCAGCCAGTCTCTCCTCATAGATTTCTTTATCCTCTGATTTTGAAGAATCATCCGGCTGGTCACAGAGCATATCAAATCCGGGGCGATCCAGGGACAATTTCAAAATCTCATCAATGACCATTTCATCCAGCTGATGTACCGTGAAGGGATGCAGGCGATTGGTGCAGTGATCGGACTTGATCATGGCAGGGGACGTTTTCGCAACGGAGTGGCAGATGTACTTTTTCTTATTCTGTGATACTCTCCGGGCATACATACGGGCACCACAGTCTCCACAGAACAGAAGACCGGTCAGAAGATTATCGGCATAAGTACCACCGGAAATCTGATAGGCATAAGTGCGTTTTTGCTGCTCTTTGTTGTGCTTTAACATAGCAGCAACCATATACCAGTCAGTTTCAGACACAAGAGGCTCATGAATTCCTGGGTAAAGTTCGTTCCCAACCTTTACTTTACCCATATAAATGGGATTACGTAAAATACGTCGGATTGCAGTGCTATTTGACCAATCGTACATACCACAACCATAGGTGGACGACATATGCACAGATATGGAACTGAGACTGGAACCGCCGAGGAACAGACGGTATACCTCCTGTACCAGCTTGGAAGTGTACGGATCCACGACAAGATCATTCGACAGAAGCGTACCATCGGGAGCATACTGGAATTTATAGCCAAGAGGACACCGGGATCCGTGAAAATGTCCCTCGCGGATCCGGGCTTGCCGCCCCATCATGGTTCGGATCTTAATGTTCTCTCGCTCCATCTGCGCGAATGCGGCCAGGATGCCTACGATGCAACGACCAAAAGGGGTGGAAGTATCGAAGGACTCCATGAGAGAGATAAAGTTACAATCGTTCGCAAGGAATACGTCCTCCAGCAGGATCAATGTGTCCTTCTGGGAGCGGGAGAGCCTGTCCAGCTTCCACACAATCACCTTTTTGCATCGGCCATGTTCCACATCGTACATTACTTTCTTGATGCCGGGACGATCCAGGGAAGCTCCGGAAAAGCCGGGATCGATATGTATGGCATTGATTGTGTAATTAAAGGCAGAACAATAACTCCGAAGACGTTCCTCCTGCTCTGCCACGGAGTAACCTTCCTCGGCCTGCTCAGAAGTGCTGACACGGATATACAAATCTACAATATTGTTAATGTCAATAGAAGCCATAATAACCCCCAATCGAAAATTGCACCGGTGCAACAAATAAGAGCAGACAAGTATGATACTTACCTGCTCATGAGTAACTATGAAAAATGATATTGGCAGGCTTAAGCTTTATAACATATCTAAGCACGGCAATGTAATAGGGGATGAGCAGGCGATACTAGTTATTGCTGCAAAATTGGCACGCAAATAGGGAAATACCACCGCAACGGCATCATCCTGAATGCTTTCCACAGTCTCAATCTTTTCCGAAGATCCAAGTATTGCTGAAATTTCGTATTTTATCACGAAATCCTTCTTTTCAGCATTCTGTTCGGACTCCTTGGTAACAATAACTTCAATATTGCATACAGCTCCGTTTTCCAAAAGATCGATTTTACGTTTTATATCCAAATGGAGATTTTCATCATTCATAGGCGGAACAGTATTGATAATTAATAAAGCGACAGTTTTAATGTCACGAATCTTTAATTTTTCAACCAACATTACATTTCCTCCAAATCTTCATCAAGGTTTTCAATTTGATTAATTCCGGAAAAAGTGACTTTTGAAGAAGACTTCCTTTTGTCAAACTGAATGACAGAACTGGATGTCTTTTCAATGGTCTTAGCTCCTAAGAGAGACTTGCCCTCGCTTCGTTCATTGAGCATACTGTTGTAGTATACAATCGCATCGTTGATATACTGATTCAGGCTAATCCCCTGCCTTTTGGAAAGCTCGACAGCCTGTTCATGAATAAACGGAGAGAAGCGAAGAGATACTTTCCCACTGTACTGTGGAGTATCCGTTTTCACACAAACACTGGGAATAGGAATACCGCATTGCTCTGCGGTTTCCAACCAGTCGGCTTCATTAAGCTCTAATTCGGAAATCGCTTCGGAAGAAGTTTCCCCCTGACCCACGCAGCCCTTTAACACCTTACTTTTTGCAACCCAAAATAAATGATCTTCGACATTCATCTGGTAGACTTCAAATTCGTATTTCATGGCTATTCTCCTTTGATCTGATCGAAAAGTTTTTTCAGCTCATTTACATATGCTTCACCGATACACTTCTTATGCATAGGTATCGGGATCACAGTTCCAGAAGGTCTGTGTACAACTTTTTGACTATGATTGCCGCCAGTTATTATTTCACACCCGAAATAAGCGGCCAAAACTTTCACATCATCGAAAGTGATGTCATTTGGAATAGGTTTTCGATAGAATTTCTTAAGCCTTTTTTCTATTGTACTCATTTATAACCTCTTTCATGTGTGATGGTATCACATTTGATACTAAAAGTCAAATTCTTTGACATTTATAAAGCAGAATTGCACCGGTGCAACCAGATATTGCCACAGCAGACAGCACATAGCTTCTGATACAATAGACAGGCACCCTCCCCCGGCAGGGAGCGAGGGGGCGATTATATGACAAAGATCTACATATCTATTGAGGATCCGGATGTATATGCCATATGCTATAAATTTAGTTACACAATGTACGTAAATATAGATTTCCAAGGGAGTACCAGAGTGATACTGTTAATCTTTTAATCATGACACCTGCCGGGATGGGTGTATTAACTGATGGTCTTCCGGCTCTTCTTGCTCCGGGATTCTTCAATCGCATTCACCTGACGGATAGCATCCGCATGGACCTGATAGGCATCAGGCTGAGAGACATAATCATGGATCTGGGTAAGCTCTCGCATACGGGCCACAGCAGTATCTCGACCAACATCGTTTAATAATTGATAATAGTCAATAATACAGGCAAGCCTTTCATCGTGCTCTGCGGTGCTACTTGCTGTCATGGGAGCATCAAATCCCATTAACCACAATGGATTCACATTCAAAACACTTCCCATTTTAGTAGCATTTTCCTCAGAAGGAATATGAGAACCACTAAGGTACTGGCTGATGGAGGATTTTGACACTTCAGATGCATGAGACAGATCCGCAGCAGATATTCCAGTCATGTTCAATGCCTTATCCAGTCTTTTGGCAGCACGCTTTTTTGCTTTTGGAGATTCCAACGAATCATCTGAAGAAATAGGGGATTCTAATGCTACATCTCCATCTAACATATTAAATAAATCATTAAAGTCCATATCCATAGCATCAGCAGCTTGTTTGATACATTGAATTGAGGGGGCAATTTCTTTACCAGTTTTAGGATGTTTGTTTTTTTCCAATAAAGATATATAGGCCTTACTAATACCGCTCCTTTCAGAAAAAACATCCATGCTCATTTCGTGAGAAGTTCTGTATTCTTTAATTATGCTACCAAGTGTCATGTGCATCCCTCCTTAGCATTGTTTAGTATATTGTACAATGCAAAAACGCGACTGTCAAACATTTTAAACAAAAATGCTTGACATAAAATGTCTAATATGTTAAACTTCATATTGTCAAATAAATTAAACAGAAAGGAGTAAAAAAGTTGCAATATAGAGTCAAAGAAATAAGAGAAGAAAAAGGAATGTCACAGGAGACATTGGCGAAAAAATCTGGTGTATGTAGGACAACGATATCTGGGTTAGAGAGTGGGACAGTAAAAGTAACATCCACAAAGACACTGTCCAAAATTGCTGAAGCATTGAATAAGAAAATTAGCGATCTTTTTTGTGAGCAAACTGTCTAACATATTAGACAAAAGGGGCATACAGCAACACTAATCAGGAAGGAGGCAGCAGAAATGGAGAGAATCGACAGATTATATGCTCTGCTGGAGCGGGACGACATTGATGAGGACACCAAGGCAACGCTGCGGTGGGCAATATTCGAGCTGGAAAGAAGGTAGAAAGATGAAAGGCAAGGAACCAATAAAACCACACATTACTCATGTAATGGCTGACGGCAGGGTATTGGATAGCATTGAGGGCTATGTAATTCCTTGCAGTGGACACACAGCAGTAGTCTACAGGATACTGGCAGATTGTGTGAACAGACAATTAAATAGTGAAAAGAAATAACCATAGGTACCCGTGCTCTGTACGTGGTGTATTCCACACACCACACTTCCCCTTTTACACAATTAGCGTGTGTGTCCAGGATCCCCACCTGGGCACCACGTAGAGGGCATGGGACAAGCATAATAGATCACGTTCTGTGCGTGGTGCATCTTGCTGCATCACCATATGACGGCATATCATCCACTGCTATGATGGTATGTTGCCCTCTTTCTGGTGGCACCCGGGTAGATCAGCACCGGGGCCACGCAGAGAGCGTGATCGGAAAGGACAAATAAAATGACTGATTATACGGATCCGGAGCATTTCGTAGAAGAGGTTATGTGGAATAAAAATATGGGAACATACTGGACAGCATGTAATCGTCCGCTTGCGGAGCAGACATATAAGCGTGTCAAAGAGATGATCCCGGAAGCAAAGTATTACGAATTTGATGGAGTGCAGTTTATTACAGTAAATAAAATGCAGGAAAAGACACTGTTATTGTATTTCGAGACTTTGCAGGATATGTACGAAAGAAAGATCTGTGAAATTAATGATATGCGGTGCCAGATATTGGAGGTAGGCATATGAATAGAAAGAAATTAGGAGCTTTTGTCAGACATGCGAGAGAGTCGCGCAATCTGACGCAGGGAATGCTTGCTGAACGGATAGGATATTCGCGCGACACGGTCAGACGCTGGGAGAAAGGTGCACAAGCCATCACGGTGGAAGCACTGGTTAAGATACTGGAAGTGACACGCATGCAGGTAACCATAGGGGACAAGGAGGCAAAGACATGTATAAGGATATTGTGATATCGCTCATCGGAGCATTGCTTCTGGAGCCGATATTTAACACAACAGAGATAGGAGAGCAGATCGCCATAATCATGGGTTTGGCGGCTATGCTTTTTATTTTTTGCCTTTTTTGCGAGGATCAGGCGGAAAAATGGCAGAAATACAGCAAAAGAGTGCAGGATCTGGAGCAGAGATTAGAGCAGCTGAGAGGAGGCGGAACCGGTGAGAGAAGAGAGAGTGCAGGAGATATTACAGATGCTGGAGCAGACACCGACGCAACCGCTTAGGATCCTGATCCCGAATGAGGCAGATGAGGTAATGTACTATGTCCTCCGGAAATACCGGTCTGCACACAGGGTAGAGCTGCACAACGGCATCCATTATATCACCGTGACAGATGAGGCGGTGAGTGCCATTCTGGATCGCCTGCGGCGGGAAAGAGATGGCTTCCGGCGGACACTGGCGCAATATGACGAGGACATCCGTGGCGTGGAATATCTGCTGAGTGATCCACAGAAAAGACATTACTGGTCGCGGAGCAGTTACATAGTTCCTCCGGCATATTCGGAGCAATAAAAAAACCGGCATTTGGCGATGCCGGCGAGCTCACAGAGCTACTTATATAGACAATATTATTGTAACTCTGTAAGCCAAAAAAGTCAAGAAAAATGGGGCTTTTGGAAGCCCCTGCGCACTTGATTAAGATATTAAAGTTAGGATACAGAGACAATGGTTAAGAGAAAGAAAATGAGACTGAAGCATGGGGATGTACTGGATGTAGAAGAGTACCATGACGGGAACTATGGGGGAAAGGGTAAGACCAGGCAGAAGAAGGAGAAGCCAACCAAAGAACAGGTGAGGTTGATCAACAGGCGGAATAAAGCGAGGCTGTGCCGGTGGAGACTGATACAGTACTTTGACCAGGGAGATCTGTTTATCACATGGACCTATGCGACGGAGAACCGTCCACCGGATATGGCAGGAGCACTGAAGGATTTCCAAGCGGCGATGGCAAAGGTCCGGAAGATCTACCGGGCAAGGGGAGCACCGCTCTACTGGATCCGCAATATTGAGCGTGGTACCAAGGGAGCGTGGCACATTCACCTTGTGATCAAACAGACACCAGAGGGTGACGCGGCCGCAATCGTGACCAAGGCATGGACCAAGGGTGGCACCTATGTGGCAGAGATCCGCCACAGTAAGTTTACCGGCGACGACATGGAGCAGCTGGCAGGCTACCTGACCAAGGACGAGCACACAGCGGAGCCCCGGCAAGATGGGACACCGGGTAAGCCACGGATCGCGGAGTCCTCCTACAATACCAGCCGCAACATGCCGCTCCCGGAGCCTAAGACGGACAAGCTCCTCCGGTGGAAACCGGAGATCAAACCACCCAAGGGATATTACATAGCCCGGATACACGAGGGCATCAATCCGGTCACGGGATTTTTGTACCGGAGTTACACGTTGATCAGACTTAAGACCGCCGAGCGGAAGAAACCGCCGAACAGGGTAAGGAGGTGTTGATTTTGGAAACTATAGAAATGTATGTGAGTACCACTCTTCATGGATCCGCAAAGAGGACCGGGAAGGTAATGTATACTCTCCGGATGAAAACGGGAGAAAAGCAGTACTATGAGAAACCGCCGGAGATAGGAAAAACGGACGGGACAGCCAACCGGCTGGTGTTGTGGAGTATTTGCCGGGCACTGGAGCGTATGCGTGGCAAGAGAACGATCCTTATCTACACGGAGAATTCTTACGTCGCATCCGTGATCAATCAGGGATGGGTGGAGACATGGGAACGGAATGACTGGAAGAACAGCAGAGGGAATGAGATCAAGGATGCGGATCTCTGGAAAGAGATACTGGAGAAATCCCGGAAAATGGGTCATGACATCGCTGCTGTGGCAGGCCAGCATGAGTACTCTGAGGCATTCGCCTATAATATGTCAAAAATAAACGCAGAATATAACATTTTTGCAAAAGTGGAATTTGAGGAGGTAACACCAGTACATGACAGGTGTTAGAGACCATTCCGGTGAATCCACCGTGATGGTGAAAATATAACAATTTGACAGAACCGTGACAAATTGTCACGATTTGAAAAACTGAACCGTACGAGCATTGCGTACGGTTGAACTGGTAAAGAAAATTTACAAGTTGCACCGGTGCAACCGGGGAAAGGAGACCAAATGGAGAAGAAATTCGGAATATTTAATACTGTAGAGGAGTTGAACAGGGCAGCAGCCGCCCAGAAGGAAGAGGGAGACCTGGAAGCAGTGATAGGGATTGCAGTGGAGAACGGACTGGAGAAAGAGGATGCCGAGGACTACATGGACAGCGACGATCCGGAAGACTTTTTGTGTAATGCCACAATGGCGGCCATTGCCAAGTTGAAGCTGGAAGAACAGGATCTGCATCTCGAAAGCCAGTTAAAGGACTGGAAGGATTTTATCGTGCAGATGCTGACAGAGTACCCGGTAGATCATGCCGATGGGGACAGGAATGCTCTGGGAAATGCCGTATTTAATCCTGCCAAGAGTCTGCTTGACGTGCTGGCAGCAGGAATGAAGCTGGCATCGGAACATCGCATAAAAGTGGACAAGAGGATTATAGAGGCAGCAGGACTACCGGAAAGGGCAGGAGACATAGGATCCATCGGGCGTGATGAGTTTAAAAAGATTGTGCTGGATTATTACATGGGAGATAAAAAATGATCGTATACAAGGCAACAAACAATGATATGACCTGCACGATGGGACAGGGAACATTCCAGTATCAGTTGGGAGTACCGGCTACGGCAGAAAAATCAAAGTGCGGTGATACCGGTCTCCATGCCTGTGAGTATGTACTGGACTGTGCAAGATATTACGGACTGGATAAAGGCAACCGGTATTTTAAGGCAAAGGCAGAAGGGGACATAGCAGAAGACGGAGCAAATACCAGAATTTCCTGTACAAGACTGACATTGCTGAAAGAATTGACCAACCGCGATATTGCAAAAGAAGCCATGCTTTACATGATACATCATCCGCGCCGGGACAACTGGAAAGTATCTAACATTATGGTGCAGGTAAAGGAAAACACAGCAGAGGTCAGGATTCCGGATGGGATCGCCATTGCCAGGGGATCACATCCAAAAGTCAGCGGTTGTGCCGGGGCACATCTAGGGCTGATCCGGGAAGAGGAAGGGAAGATTACAGCAGCCAAGATATTTGATGTGGATGGAGTCTATATCCTGCCGGGCGTGTGGTACACACTGGAAGACCTGGCGGAAGCAGAGAGGAGGCAGCAGGCATGAAGTGGACAGAGATACTCAGGGCACCGGTAATACCGGCGGACGCAAAGAGAACGCAGCAGATCACATTCCAGGTGACAGAAAACTATTTGATACTTGACGTATGGAGAGGCGGAAATAACACCTGCCGCCATGCAGTCAATCTGAAAACATGGGAATATGGCACATACTATCCCGATGCAGGAATAAAAAAGGCGACGAATATCAACAGCTGCACAGACAATTATGAAAGATATTTCTACGATTATCGGTTGAAAGATGAAGAATGGCTGACACCGGAGCAGATCAAGGAACTGGATATTCTTACCAGAGAGAAGAAGGACTGGGTTGACGATGTGCTGCAGCGCATAGAGCGGATGGAAACGGACTATAACGTAGAAAGGCGGGAACAGGCAAGGAAAAGCAAAG
Organism: Lachnospiraceae bacterium UBA5895; assembly: GCA_002431915.1. Lineage (GTDB taxonomy): Bacteria > Bacillota > Clostridia > Lachnospirales > Lachnospiraceae > Acetatifactor. Next base: position 9,102 of record DJEP01000083.1, read on the forward strand.
AGGAGCGGCTCCGCAGACTGATGAGCAAGTGTCCGAATCCTGGGAAAGAAGTATATGACTGGATCACAGAGCAGATGGTAGGCGATCTCCAGTATGCCTTTTATGACAAACAGATAAAGACCTGCCATTGTACGGCGTGTGGCGGAGATTTCCCGGAAGAGGCAGCAGGCGTACCGGTAAAACACAGAAAGCAGATCACCTGTCCGCTGTGTGGACATCTTCTGACCGTAGATAAGAGAGCGGATTTATTAATCGTTACAACGGACTGGCTTACCATGATCCACAACGTGGATGATAAGCAGGGCGTAGAGCGGCACTTTAAGGTAACCGTTGAGTGGGACAGATACGGAAAACGGACTACCGATCTGGATGAACATATCCGGTTGATGATGCTTCGGAACATGGAAAAAGAATTCATGAAAATCTATTACTACGGAAGCGATTACTATCCGGGATGGAGCACAGGAAATAACGGCAACCGAAGATGGCACAGTGCCTACCTGTACCCGGACGCAGAAGGCATACAGTCCGGCTTACATGGCACAGCATATGAAGCATGGACGGATGTGTTTCCGAAATTGGCACAGATGGGGATAAAAGCGCACTATAACGGTCTCATGGTAGAAAGCAACAGGGAGTTTACCGGTATCGCAGAGTATATGGCCAAGGGACGGTTTTACCGCCTGCTGGACGAACTGTCACAGTGTATCACTTACTGGGGTGGGTATTCCGGGCACACGATTGATACTTCCGGGGAAAACATGGAAGAAATCTTACAGATAGAGGATAAGCAGCTGATCAACCGTCTCAGACAGGAAAACGGCGGAATGTGTATGCTGCGCTGGCTACAATGGTCCGACCTTAATAACAGGAAGCTGTCAGAGCAGTACCTGTCCTGGGCAGAAAAAAATAAGATCAAACCGGATAATTATCTGCAGTCGGAAGCGGGAAAATACCTGACACCGGAACAGCTGATGAATTACATCAACCGGCAGAAAAAAGAAAGCTATCCCAGCAGAACAATAGCGGGAGTCTGGGACCAGTACGAGGATTATCTCAGAATGGCAATGAATTTAGGGAAACACATGGATGATGCCTTGGTGTATCGTCCCCGCGAACTGAAGCGCCGGCATGACGAAGTCAACGCCGAGATGGAGCTGCGAAGGGAAGAAATCCAGCGGAAGCGGGATGCGAGAGAAGCAGCAAGACAGGCGCAGGAGATGAGGGACAAGTATCCCGGGTATGAAGATATCCTCTCTGAGATCAGTGCGAAGTTTGAATATCAGAACGACACCTATTGTATTGTGGTTCCCAGGGACTTTATGGAGATCACGGCGGAAGGAATGGCACTGCATCACTGCGTAGGCAATACAGAGCGGTATTTTGACAGAATTGTCAGCAGAGAGACCTATATCTGTTTTCTGAGGCAGCAGTCGTCCCCAGACAAGCCTTTTTACACCATAGAGGTGGAGCCGGGCGGAACCATTCGCCAGCACCGGGGAGCCTACGACGAAGAACCGGACATTGAGGAGATCAAGCCTTTTCTCCGGGAATGGCAGAAGGTGATCCGCAAGCGAATGAGCAAACGGGACCATGAATATGCCGCTCAGAGTGAGCTCCTGCGGCAGAAGAACATAGAAGAACTGAAGGCAAAGAATAATACCGTAGTCCTGAAAGGACTGGCGGAAGATCTGATGGAGGTAATCTGATGGAAGAGATAATAAGCTATGAGGAAAGATACAGGAAGTATAAACAGGAACTGGACGGGGCATTTACCCAGGCAGCAGAGAAATTTGTGCTGATCGGCTATCTGCTGAGGAAGGCAGCTGAAACAGACATTTTAAAAGCAAGTGGTTATAAAAACATGGAAGAATTTGCCTATGCAGAGTACGGTGTGGATGCATCCCAGGCAAACCGGTTTATCAATATTAACAGGCGCTTTTCTGAAGGCGGTAACTCAAAGCAACTGAAACAGCAGTATAGAGGTATCGGCAGTTCAAAGCTGGCTATAATGCTGACCGTTCCGGATGAAATCAATGAAGTATTACCCAAAAACCTGACCAAAGAAGAACTTAAGGAAATCCAGGCAGAAGTAAAAGCAGAAAATCAGATATCTGATATCGAAGTAGAGATCGAGCGGGCAGAGGCAGCAGCCGTAACGGACAAGCCCATGCTTCCGCCGGAGGGATCGCCACTGAAAAGGAATCTCTGGCAGCTGGGAAAGGAGCAGGAAGATCTCTTCCGGAAGCTGTGGGAGATATGCAATAAAAGCAATCATCCCAGAAGTACTGCTATCATGGATGCTCTGATCCCGCAGGGGGATGCCGTGTATACTGTCCGGATCCCGGGAGAGCGCCGCACACAGATCATTATAAATTCTGACGGTGCCACGGTAATCAATCTGAAGACGCTGGAGCGGAGCAAGTACATACCACAGGATATCTGCTATGAAGTAGAAGAACTGCTTAATGGAGGCAGCAGTCCTGAGGAGCGGTACAAAGAGCTCTATGGTGAGGATCTGCTCCCGGAAGAACCGGAAGTTGCACCGGTGCAACTGGAGACTCCGAAAGAGAAGAAACCGGAAAAACGCAAAGAGTCTCGCGTAACCAAAGCAAACACAGAACCGAAGAAAAAGACGAAGGAACAGGAAAAGAAGCCGGAGCAGATGACCATCCCGGGAGCAGCGCCGGATCCGGCACCGGAAGAGCCGGAGACACAGGTAAATGACTCGTCCTCACAGGAAACTGACACGGGCAATCAGAATACCGACACCATGGCCACGGAAGAACAGGTACCGGGTCAGACCGATATTGAAAAGGACTTTCCGCAATACTGCCCGGACACCGAGGACAAGCGGTCAGCTTATCAGCAGTCCTTACGTGGCGCTGTGGGGAATCTGGTACGATACGCAGAGATGGATCTGATTGCAGCCGCGCGGCAGCAGCTGTCTGATATCTCCGGCTATTTGGATCGGCTGGAAGAACTCAGCAAAGGAGGCGGACCGGATGCCGAAGATGTCGAAACAGGCGAGAGCGCGGGAGTTTAATGCCACATCCCGTCGGATTATCAAAGAACGTGACCGCAACCAGTGTATTTTCTGCCAGATGGGATATCACATGGAAGACGTCACCTGGTCAGGTCCGGAATCGCTGAGTATTATGCACTACATTCCGAGATCCCACGGTGGTCTCGGAATCCCTCAGAACGGGGCACAGGGCTGCATCAGCCATCACAACATGTTGGATAACGGCAACAAGGGCCGACGGGAAGAAATGCTACAGCTTTTTAAACAGTATTTGCAGGAGCACTACCCGGACTGGTCGGAGGATGCCCTGACCTATAGCAAATGGAAATAATGTATATACAAATTTGTATATACAAAAATCGGAGGATATATGAAAGCAAAGACAGAAGTTATCTCACTCCGGCTGACACCGGAGGAAAAGCGCAGGTTGGAATATAGTGCAGAAAAAATGGGAAAGAGCCAGTCATATATCCTGATCACAGCATTAAATGCATATTACAAATCTGTCCGGAAGAATCTGGACGGTGTAATAGAAGAATAGACCTTTTGGAGTGTACTCACGATAACTATAGACATAGCCACGGGGCGGTTGCTGGAAACATCCAAGAGGCAGCAGCCACCCAGAAAGGAGACAACAATGCAGGAGTATAAGGACTGGGACGGCAATCTTCTGCCGGATCCTGCGCCACGCATTAGTAATATACAGATAGGCACAATCATCAAAACAGAACACAAGTCCATAGAGGAGCCACTGGAGACCCGCGGACGTGGACAACACCGGTTTATCAGCGAAACCAGAGAATACGAGGTGATAGCGGTTTACCCGCACATGATCCAGACACGAGATCGCAAGAACGGATTTACGAGATGTTTCTCTTATGGTGAGCTCATAACGATGGGGCTGGAATGGCAGGAAGGAGGCAGTCATGCTGACATTACCGATCAAAAAAAGATGGTTTGACATGATATTATCAGGCGTAAAGACGGAAGAATACCGGGAGATGACACCATATTATCAGGTACGCTTTGAGAATCTGTGGAAATTAGACCAGTTTAATGGATCTGCTATCCGGGAAATCCGGTTCCGCAACGGCTACTCTGGCGATAGTCCCTCTTTTGTGGCAAAATGCACTCTTAGAACTGGCGACGGAAAAGCGGAATGGGGAGCCGAACCGGGAAAACAGTACTATGTATTGAAAATCCATGAGATATCAGACATTAGTTAAACTATTGCGGAAAAGGAAGTGGCGATACTATGGATCGTAAAAAAGATATTATCAAAATTATAGACAGTATGGCAGGAAGATACTCCGCATATGAGGTATTTACGGACTGGACAAAGTGCAGTGCACTGGCAATCAGTAACTCTCTTGCAATGATCCATGATAAAGTATGGCAGAAAAGAGAAGATGAATACAGAGCCACCATACAGAAATACAGCGATAAAGAGCGAGAGCAGTTGGTAGAAATGTTTGACTTACTGGTGGAAACATTAGAAGGAACTATGGCAGATGTACTGGGACAGATCTACATGGAATCCGGAATGGGAAGCAAGGCAGCAGGACAGTTTTTTACACCATATCATCTAAGCCAGGCATGTGCCAACCTGACACTGCTGGAACCGGACGAACATGGTATTTATCGCGTTAGTGAGCCGAGCTGTGGAGGCGGTGGAATGATCATTGCCATCGCAGAAAGAATGCGAGACCAGGGCATTGATTATGATATCAAATTGTATCTGGCAACGAAAGAGGTAAGAGATCATGTCAGCAAGATATATCAAAAGAATATGCTCCGGGTAATCTCTTCATTCTACCAGTGGATGGTAAAAGAAGAATATCTATTGAAAAATCCGATGAACAAGGTGGATGAGATCAAGACTCCCAAGGTGAAAAAAGCAGCATTTACGGAGGCGGAGATTGAGCAGTTAAGGTTGAACATTGGAGACGATGTCAGATTAATGTGCATTTTTGAAATGCTGTCCTCTACATGGTGCAGAATAGAAGAACTGGCAAAAATGAAAATTGAGGACATAGCACCGGATCATGAGAGTGTACTGGTGCATGGTAAAGGTAACAAGGATCGAATCTGCTACATCAATGCAAGGGCCAAGATACATCTGGAAAGATATCTCAGTATGAGAAATGACAATAATGAGTATCTCTTCCCCAACAGTTGTATCTCAATAGGGCAAGAAAGAAATTTACCGTCGGAATGTAAGAAATATCATGTAAAACTGTATGACTGGTGGAAAGCACCGGAACTGATTGGGAGTGGTCACGCTGAAAAGAGCACACTGGGTAGCAGATTGCGGGCACTTGGGAATAAAAGCAATGTGAAAAAGGTGCATCCGCATAGATTCCGCAGAACAGGAGCCACATTTGCCCTGCGCAGAGGAATGCCGATAGAGCAGGTATCTAAGATCCTGGGGCATGAGAGCATAGAGACCACACAGATCTATCTGGATATCTCAGAACAGGAATTGGAACAGGCGCACAAGAAATATGTGTAACTTAGGATTTAACAAAGGAGCAAGTAGTGATAGATAGAAGAAAGGAATAACACTTATCCTCGTGAAACGAGGTTTCCCGGAATCAGAATCCGGGTTGTAAAAATTGATAAATGCCAGAATGGAATGTCATGGTTCGCCTGAGAAATAGCAGCTATTAACACGCTGCTTAGGTATCGCCCCAGAAAAGGCTAACGGCCAGCGGTAATAACTCCCAAAGACTACAAGGCAGATTGTAAATTTACCACACGGATAAATGTAGTGTGGTGTGTTGGAAGATTTTATTAAAAGATCAATAGATCGTGTGAAACTGGCAAGCGAAATGTCCATAGCGCATTATGGGAAACCTCTTGTTTGCGAGTATTCTGGAGGAAAAGATTCGGACACATTACTGTGGGTGTTTGAGCAAAGCGGGATACCGTTTGAAGTTCATAATTCACATACCACAGTAGATGCCCCGCCTACGGTCTACCATATAAGAGAAACATTCAGAAGATTAGAATTGAAAGGTGTTAAGTGCACTGTAGATTATCATAATAAGGGAAACGGACAGCGAGTGACGATGTGGAATTTAATTCCTACAAAGCTGATGCCGCCAACGAGGAATGTTCGGTACTGCTGTTCGGTATTGAAAGAAGGTGGAAATGCGAACCGGATGATTGCTACTGGCATTAGATGGGAAGAAAGCAAAGAGAGAAGCAAAAGGAGCGAATTTGAGGTCCTTGGAAAGACAGCAGCTAAAAGCATAGGCGTTTCTGATGAAAAAATGCTTTTAACAGACAATAGCGATACGAGACGATTATTTGAAAGCTGCCAGATGAAAGCTAAAACAGTTGTTAATCCGATTATCGATTGGGAAGAAGTGGATCTATGGAACGTTATCAATGGGGAAAACATACCGGTTTGTGAAATGTATTCCTGGGGATATGAGAGATTGGGGTGTATAGCTTGTCCTCTTGCAAATAGACGCCAAAGAGAGCGCGAAATATATGATTTCCCCAAATATAAAACTGCGTATATAAAAGCATTTGATCGGATGCTTGAAACGAGAAGATCTCGAAGAAAAGAGACAACGTGGACATGTGGAGAGGAAGTATATTTATGGTGGATGCAGAGCAAGGATGTACTCGGACAAATAAGTATGTTCGATATGTAAACTGAAAAAGAGGTGGAACATGAGATTATATCAGGGAAATGCAAAAGAACTTGTAGGGAAGAAGATTGATTGCAATCGTAGGATGGGCGGTTATTATCCGATGGAAGTTATCGAAATAGGTGGAATCCCATATGTGAAGGATGCAGCGGGAGTATGTATGCCTATTCCAGAAAAGGAAGATGACTTTAACAGCGTTCATTTTGATTTCGTAATTGACTAAACTGAAATTTAACTTAAACAATATTTATGTAAGAAAAATACGAAAAAATCACAAAAAATAAAAATTATTTTCAAAAAATGCCTCCGTTGGCGGTTTATTTTGACATATACAAGTGTAAGCAATAGTGCTTACTGAGTGTATAAAACGGAGGAAAACACTAATGAGTAGAGTAGATTATTTTAGAAACGGAATGGAAGACCTGGATCCTAATTACGATAATAGCAATGCGGAAATGTATAGCTATGAGCAGGAAGCGGATATCTGGGAAGATGAAATGGCAGAGGGAGTACATATCGAAAATATACACATGTGTGGGGACCCGCTCTGCAAGATACCCGTAAACATGTATGATTGCTATTACATCAAAAGGGTTTCCGGGAATATGTAGTACATAATGTACTACGGTATCTCTGGGAGTGTCGTACATATCTGTGCGGCATTCCCGAGATCTTCCAAATTTTGAAAGGAGTATTTGGTTAAAAGTGTAATAAGTATCATAATACACAATCGGAAAACCCAGTGCAGAGGGGCCTGCAATCGATCACATAATAATAGCGGTACAACCACCGACCAAAGTAGACTGTACCGCTCAACTGCTTAAGGACATCATATCATACAGATGCACCTTGGGCAAGGAGAAAATGAGGTGCGCATATGACTAAAAATGATTTAATCAACGACGTAGCTTATGAATTACGTGACAGCATGACCAGGGAACAGATCGACCGAATGAAGATTACGCTTTACGTCAAATTGCAGGACTTTGAGCTGGCAGAGATCAAACAGTTGCCTATGATCATAGAGCATGATAATGAGTGGTTAATGCAGAGGTACTGTGTGGACAGTGTGGCAGCAGGACTCCATGCCGGAACTATCAGGAGTTACATAGGGATCATACGAAAGTTTTTTGAATTTGTGAACAAGAATTATAAATATGTGATAGCGCAGGATATTACAGATTACCTTGCTATAAGATCCTATCGTGATCACATCAGCCACAATTATAAATCCACAATATACAGGTATTTATGCACATTTTTTGGGTGGGCATTCAAGAAGCGGCATATCCAGGACAATATCGTTGATGGTGTGGACAAGGTAAAGCAGATCAAACGCAAAAAAGAACGTCTCTCTGATGAAGAGGTAGAAGACATCCGGGACGTGCTCCAGACACCAAAGGAAAAAGCACTCTTTGAACTGATGCTGAGTACCGGAATGCGTGTCGGAGAGATTTCAAATCTCAATGTTGCTGACATAGATCTAGTACATAAACGGGTGGCAATATTCGGACAGAAGACAGACACTTACCGAACAGGAATGCTGACACCGATGGCGGTGAAAGCATTGAAGAACTATATCGGAAACCGTACAGGAACAGATCCGTTATTCCTGTGTGACCGTGCTCCACACAGACGGATGAAGAATGCAGCTATTGAAAACATAGCAAAGGGAATGGCTCTGCGTGGGGGAGTGACCAGAATCAAGGCAACCGTGCATGTGTATCGTAAGACATTTGCCAGCGTTTTATACCGTAAGACCGGGGATGTCTTGCTCGTGAGCAAGCTGTTAGGCCATGCAAAGCCTGACATGACGGTTCAGTACTATCTCATTGATGACATTGAGGAGATGCAGCACAAGTATAACAGAGTAGCATGATAACCGCACCGGCAGTTGCACCGGTGCAACAGAAAGGAGAAAGCATCGATGCAGAGAATTAACAGAGCAAGCTGGAGAATCATTGAAACCATATTATTACGATATCCTCAGCGCAAGAAAGAATATGAGGAGTACATATCTGATATCATGGCATCACCGGCGGGAGGCAGCAGTCGCCAGTCGGATCCTGCCAGGGAAAGGGATAAGGCACAGTCTGTCACAGAAGCAAAAGCTCTGAAGATGACATCGGTATACCATGAGCGGATAAAGAAAGAGATTGAGGCGGTAGAATTTGTATACAATTCCCTAAAATCAGAAGAACAGAAGGTAATCCGGATCAGGTACTGGAGCAAAGGACTCAGAGCACCGATTCCTTACCTAAAGATTGGAGGGGCTTCGTATAGTGAGCGGCAGATGAAACGGATTGTGTTCAAGACAATCGAGCAGATCGGAAGATATATTGGGGAGCTAAAGTAAAAGATGGCATGATTTCGCATGTCAAATGTGATAATATAGTATCGTGATAAATTAGTGATAAGGGCGATGCAGATATTCTGCGTTGCCTTTTTTCGTGGAGTTGCACCAGTGCAACGGTAGAGAGATGGTGAGCGGATGGCAAAAGGCAAATATGAGTATTGGCTGACACCGGAAGGCTTGCTGAAGCTGGAAGGATGGGCCAGAGATGGATTAACTGACGAACAGATTGCTGGAAATATGGGTGTAGGAAACCGTACTTTATATGAATGGAAACAAAAGTATCCGCAGATTTCGCAGTCCCTAAAAAGGGGGAAGGAAGTGGTTGACCTTCAGGTGGAAAATGCATTACTTAAAAGAGCACTTGGATATCGTTACACGGAAACCACAAAGGAACTGATCGTAGATAAAAATACAGGAAAATCAGAAATGTGCGTGACTAAAACAGTAGAAAAGGAAGTAGTACCGGACACTACGGCCCAGATATTCTGGCTAAAGAACAGAAAACCGGATAAATGGAGAGATAAACAGGATGTCCAGATTTCCGGGGAACTTAAATCCGAACAGAGTAAACTGGATGACCTGATCAGACAGGTGCATGGTGATGGATAATGAGCGCAAGTAAACTCCTACTGTCAGAGAAATACAAAGCATTTCTGAAATGTGATGCTCCGGTGGAATTTCTGGAAGGAACCACGGCAGCAGGTAAGACGACAGTCGGGATTTTCAAGTTTATACTTAAGGTGGCGGAAAGCCCCAAGAAACTTCACATCATTGCCGCGGATGATACTGGAACTGCCGAGAAGAATATTATCAACAAGGATCTTGGTATACTGGATGATTTTGGTATTCTGGTAGAATATAACGGTAGCGGTACCAAAGACGATAAAATCCCACACTTGATCCTACATACAAGCAGGGGAGATAAAGTCATTTATGTGCTGGGCTACGGTAACAAGAAAAAGTGGAAGAAGGCATTAGGTGGACAATATGGCTGTCTGTACATAGATGAGGTTAATACCGCAGACATAGATTTTGTCAGAGAAGCATCCATGCGATGTGATTATCTGATGGCAACACTAAACCCGGATGATCCGGGACTGCCGGTGTATAAAGAATATATCAACTGTGCGCGTCCTCTTCCGGAATGGAAGGATGAGACACCACAGGAAATCATAGAGGAATTAAAAGAAGAGCCAAAGGACGGATGGGTCCATTGGTTCTTTTCTTTTAAGGACAATGCAGGCCTTCCGCCGGATAAGCTGCAGATGATTCTGCAAAACACACCGAAGGGAACAAAGATCTGGAAAAACAAGATTCAAGGTCTCCGCGGAAAAGCGACAGGGTTGGTATTCTCCAACTTTGTCAGAAAGAAACATGTTGTTACTGCTGCGTGGGTGAAGAAACAGATTGCAGATGGAAATATCCGTTTCAGGAAGTTTACAGCCGGACTGGATACATCATATTCCTCAAAATCTCCGGATACTATTGCAATGATCTTCCAGGGCATTACGGATGACCGCAAGCTGATCACGCTGGCTGAGAAGGTATATAGCAATGCTGATCTCAGTATACCGCTGGCTCCTTCTGACACAGCGGTAAAGTTTATAGCTTTTCTGGATAGATGCAGATCGGAATGGGGATTTGCAAAAGAGTCTTTTATTGACTGCGCAGATGCGGCGACCATAACAGAACTTCGGAAGTATAAGCGCCTGCATGGGTGCCTTTATAATTTCATTGAGTCCTACAAGAAGGTAACAATATTGGACCGTATCAATTTACAGCTGGGATGGATCCAGCAGGACTGTTATCTGGTAGTTGAGGATTGTACAAACCATATCTCAGAGTTGGAACGTTATTCCTGGAATGAGGAAGAGGATGCTCCGGTACCGGAGGATAAGAACGACCATACGATCAATGCAAACCAGTACGGATGGATTCCATACCGGAATATGATCGGATTCGAGGAGGATAAACAGAGGTGAACCTGATGGAAAAGATAAATGAGAATATCAAAAGAGGCATACGGAGCTGGCTGAATGTTTCTCAGGCGAATCCGTATGTGTTCAATATCAATGAGATGATGGATTTCGAGGGAAACGCAATCAGAAACCGCATCTGGTATCGCGGTGACAGCAATGAACTGGAGCAGTTCTATGAGCAGAACGCAGAATATGCAGATAAATATAAATTCTGGTCCAGCAAGAGCACACCGGGGATGGAAATGCGCAAGATCCACACAGGCCTTCCGGCGCTTACTGTGAGAACTCTGGCAGCAGTTGTTCTTCCTGACATGGGAGAATTTGAATTTTCCTCAGAGAATGAAAAACAGAAACAGATATGGAAAGACATTGCGAAGCCTGAGAATAATAACTTTGCCGACAAGGTAGAGGATGCAATCAAAGAAGCGCTGTATATCGGAGACGGGGCTTTTAAAGTGTCCATTGATACAGAAGTCAGTGAGTATCCGATTTTAGAATGGTATGCTGGGGATCGTGTCGAAATTATCCGGAAAAAGGACAAGGTCCGAGAAGTGATATTTAAGACACCATACAGCGGAGGTGGCAAGACATATGTGCTTAACGAGATATATGGATATGGGTATGTAAATAACGAGCTGTATCTGGACAACAGACAGGTACCGCTGACTACATTACAGATCACCAGCTCACTGGAAAATGTGACCTTTGATAAAAGCGTTATGTTGGCGGTACCTATGATGTTCTACAAGTCGACAAAGTATGAAGGACGTGGCGGAAGCATCTTTGATGGAAAGCTGGACAGCTACGATGCACTGGATGAAGTATGGAGCCAGTGGATGGATGCGCTGAGAGCCGGAAGAGCCAAGACATATATTCCGGACTGTCTGGTTCCGAGGGATCCGGAAACAGGAGCTGCGATAACACCGAATCCGTTCGACAACAGATATTTTGCAGCAGAAGGAGACCAGCGCGAAGGGCAGAAAAACGTAATCAGTACAGACCAACCGAGTATTCCTCATGACAGCTATCAGGCTTCCTACTGTACGGCTCTGGACCTTTGCCTGCAGGGGATTATTAGTCCTTCTACACTGGGGATTGATGTAAAAAAACTTGATAATGCAGAAGCACAGCGTGAAAAGGAAAAAACAACGCTGTACACAAGAAATATTATCGTGGAAACTCTTCAGACAGTATTGCCACAGGTAGTATCCATGTGTATCAACGCATATCACCTGATGAAGAATGAGGCAGTGGAAAGTGTAGAGGTAAATCTCCCATTTGGAGAATATGCCAATCCTTCATTTGAGTCTCAGGTGGAAACAGTTGGTAAGGCAAAGCAGAGCGGAATCATGAGCATTGAGCGTTGCGTGGAGGAACTGTATGGTGACAGTCTGGACGATGACTGTAAAAGAGAAGAAATTGCAAGGCTCAAGGCAGAACAGGGTATTCAGAGTATTTCGGAACCGGCGGTCAGGACGGATGCAGGAGAATTCAAAATAAACGGATTTACTGGAGGCAGTGATGGAAGTAAAAGTAGCGAAAAGGACATACCGGATGAACCGGAAGGAGTACCAGGGACTTCTGAAAGTGGCCAGTGAGCAGGTTCCGAAAGGAATCTATGCAGTGGAAAAAGGAAATTATGCGGAACTTCGTTGTGATCATTGTACCAGCGTCACGCAGATCAAGACATTAACCCGGCAATTCCGAAGCCAGGGATTCAAGGTATATGCAAACGGCAGGTGATTAGATGCCTAAGATAAAATCAGAATATGACATTGGAGCTGCATTTGAAGCTATTGAGAATGAACTCATTGCTTCCATGATCCGGAATATGCGCAGACATAAGATTGAGGAAATCGATGAGGACAAGCAGTGGTCCATGTGGCAGACGGAACAGCTTCGGGCGTTGGAAAAATACAGAAAAGAGAATCAGGCGAAGTTTGGCGCAAAATTCAAGGACATCAATAAGCGGATCGAAGCACTGATCAGTACTGCCAGGGATGAAGGAGATATGGAGCAGGAGATAGCCATACTTGAGGCTATAAAGAAAGGGTTCCCAGCAAGAAAGGTAAGCCCAGGGGCATCGGCGGCATTCTTCCGGCTGAATCAGAGAAAGCTGGAGGCACTGATCCGGGCGACTACATCAGACATGGAAAAGGCTGAGACAGCCGTCCTGCGTATGGCAAATGACCAGTACCGTAAGGTTATCTTTAATGCTCAGGTATATGCCAACAGTGGTGCTGGGACCTACGAGAAGGCGGTGGACATGGCTACAAAGGATTTCATTGCCGCTGGCCTCAACTGTGTGGAATATGCTAACGGAGCCAGACATACCTTAGCAGACTATGCGGATATGGCAATCCGGACAGCCAGTAAGCGTGCGTACCTGCAAGGGGAAGGGCAGAAAAGGCAGGAATGGGGGATATCCACGGTGATTGTGAATAAACGTGGAAATCCCTGCCCCAAGTGCCTCCCGTTTGTGGGAAAGATACTGATCGATGATGTATGGAGCGGCGGAAGTGCCAAGGATGGTCCTTATCCACTGATGAGTTCGGCCATCGCGGCGGGACTATACCACCCCAGATGCAGAGACAGCCACACCACCTACTTTCCGGAATTGGAGGATCTGGACAATGAGTACAGTAAAAAAGACATAGAGGATATAGAGGAGCAGAACAGGAAGGAAGCAAGACAGCAATATGCGGAGAGACAGGAGAAGAAATTCCATAGATTAGCATCATTTTCACTGGATTCGGAGAATAAAAGCAAGTATCGCGAGAAGGAAAAAGAATGGAGCCAGGAAACAGAAGTTAGGTATAAAGTTCCCGATGAGGTGAAAGTACCGAGATCGGATACTCCGCAGATCATGATAGATTTAATGGATCAGTACACAAAAGATGAGTGCATTCAGATAGATGGAAAGTCAGAATATGCATTTTCATATGATCTTGATAATGATTTGATATTTGTCAATCCGAAACATCCACAGTATGAGGAGGAGAACTATAGAGCTGTACTGGCACATGAATTAGCCCATAGAATTGACCACAATGAATACGGTAGTCCTATGCATACGGAATTCTCAGAAGCAATTAAGAGTACAGAAAAAAAGATTTTGGAATCAAAGGAAAAATATCAAAGCAGACTTGATAAAAATGGGGATTTAGAGTACGATTATTTCGTTAGTGATATTATGTCATGCATAACAGACAATAAGGTGATTGGATTATACGGACATGAATCACAATATATAGGTAAACCTGGGTACACAGAGCTGGAAATATTTGCAGACGTGTTTGCAGCATTGTATCAGGGGGATGATGTAACTGTAAGTTTTATAAAAAATGAACTACCAGAGATATATGAAACATTTTTTAAAATATTACGGGGATAATTATGCTGAAGAAAGAATTCGTAGAAAAGATGAAGAACGATAAGGAATTGCATGAATTACGGGAAAAGGTACTATTATTTGGGACTAGAGCGGATGCAGCCTATATCCTCGGAAAAGATAGAAGCTACGAAGACTATAAAGAACGTTTGCGAAAAATGATAAGAGAACATGAAGCCACCAGTCAGTAGATTGGTGGTATTTTTATGCCAAAAAGAAAGGATGAAAAAACATGAAGAAATTATTTATCAGTCAGCCTATGAAGGGAAAAACGGATGAGACAATCAAGGAAGAGAGGCAGCAGGCCATCAGGGAAGCGGAACAGGTGGTCGGAGAACCGGTGGATGTGATAGACTCTTTCTTTGAGGGGGCACCGACAGATGCAAAGCCGTTGTGGTTTTTGGGAAAATCCCTGGAACTGCTGGCACAGGCAGACATTGCATATTTTGCCGAGGGATGGCAGGATGCGAGAGGATGTCGGATTGAACATACCTGTGCACAGGAATATGGCATCTGTGTGGTAGAAAAGTAAAGTTGCACCGGTGCAACAAAACATCTGGAATCAACACGCTTCACGGCGTGTTTTTTTATGCCCAAACACGAGCAAGGCATTAAACTGTTGCGTGACCGGAGACACCGAAGACAATGGATTGCAGTAAGGGAGACACCCTCAAAATGGAAAGGAGTACATTATGTTTTACAAGACAGTAAGAAGATTCTTAGAGCCCGATGGAGGTCAGGGCGGAGTCCCCGCAGGAGATCAGCCTGATCAGCAGACACAGCAGAATGCATCCCCGCAGATTGACTATGGAAAAATCCAGCAGATGTTGGATGGAACGCTTGCGGCAAAAGAGGATACGGCATTGAAAGCCTATTTCAAACAGCAGGGACTTTCCCAGCAGGAAGTGGAGCAGGCAATCGCAACCTTTAAGGAACAGAAGGCTGCAAATCAGCCGAATGTGGAAGCATTGCAACAGCAGGCAGCAACCGCGGTGGCTGAGGCGAGACAGGCACAGATCCAGCAGGCAGCAACGATGGCAGCAGTCGGACTGGGAATCAGTGTAACATCTATCCCCTATGTGCTGAAGATGGCAGATTTCAGCCAGACAGTAGGACAGGATGGAAAGATCAGTAATGAGAAACTTACGGAAGCCCTGAATAAGGTGCTGGAGGACATTCCTGCATTAAAACCGCAGGAAACAGATACTACCGGCTTCCTGCATGTTGGGACAGGCGGAGATCCTTCGCAGCATACACAGCAGACAACCGTACAACAGACACAGACACCGACCAAAAGATGGAATCGGTGGAACTAAGGAAAGGAAGGTATAAGATATGCCTAATTTAAACTATGCACAGCAGTGGAGTCCTGAACTCCTGCAGATTCTGATGCAGGGAGCGTTAACCTCTCCCTTTATTACATCTAATGTAAGATGGCTGGATGCGAGAACATTCCACTTTACACAGATGAGCACCACCGGCTATAAGAATCACAAAAGAACCGGTGGATGGAACATGGGATCCTTTGATCAGACAGATGTTCCTTTTACGGTAACCCATGACAGAGACGTTCAGTTCCTGGTAGACAAGGCAGATGTGGATGAGACCAATGCAACAGCATCCATGCAGAATATCTCCAGAACCTTCGAACAGACTCAGGTAGTGCCTGAGACAGATGCCCTGTTCTTCTCCCGTGTGGCACAGGTGGCACAGAAGACAGAGGGATACCACAGCGAGACCGCTATTACTGCTTATACCAAGGCAAAGGTATTCGGAATGCTGAAGGATATCCTTGCAAAAGGGAAGCTGAGACGGTATAAGGCAAATGGAAGCCTGCTTATGTATGTGTCCAGTCCTATTATGGATGCGTTGGAGCAGTCCACTGAGTTTACCCGTAAGATTGAGCTTACACAGATTGCTGAGGGTGGTATCGGTATCGAGACCAGAGTGACAGATATTGATGGCGTACCCATCATGGAAGTCATCGATGATGAGCGTTTCTATGATGCCTTCGACTGGGAGCCTGCTGAGGGTGGATTTGCTCCTCTGAAAAAGGTAGCTGAGGACACCGGTAACCACGTTGCTGCTGTAACCGGAGCTCATAAGATCAATGTACTGGTGGCATGCGGACAGACCTGTAAGACAGTTCCTAAGATCGCATCTATCTATTACTTCAACCCCGGCACCCATACGGAAGGAGACGGATACCTGTACCAGAACAGATCTCTGTCTGACACTTTTGTATTCCCCAATGGCCGTGACGGCAAGGTAGATAGCGTCTATGTAGATGTGGATACCACGGAGTATACCGGAGAGTAAGGAGGGCATATGTCCTATAAACCTTATGTAAGAAAAGAAGAATACAAAGATAGCTATAATGGCAGCGTGATTCCTGACGAAGAGCTTGAAAGAGCACTTCGTCAGGCTTGTCGGCATATTGACAGTCTGACATTTAACCGGATCGTGGCAGCGGGATTCGATCATCTGACAGCTTTTCAACAGGAAACCATCAAAGAGGTTGTATGCATGCAGGCGGATTTCGAATATGAGAATGCGGATGAAATCAATACGATTTTATCCAGCTATAGCATAAACGGTGTGTCAGCACAATTTGGAAGTTCATGGAATGTTTTTATGGAAAAAGGTATTGCCATGAAACGGGATGTGTATTCGTTGTTGATTCAGACAGGCCTGTGTTGCAGAATTGCGAGGTGATTTCATGAAATATCCATGCTTGGTCCCCAAAAGATTATGTAAGACAGATATCTCGGTTGCCATAGATCAGGAAGGTCTGAACAAATATGGGGAGCCTTTGAAGCCTGTGGAATATTCCGGACAATGTAATTATCAGGACAAAGCCAAGACAGTGTTGACCACAGAAAAGAAACTGATAGAGATTACCGGGACAGCATTGTTTCCCGGAGATATATGCCCGGAGCTTCCGGTCATATCCGGAGGCAGTGCGGTGATATTCGGTGCAAAGCGCAGGATCTTGGAGGGACGTAAGGCAAGAAATCCGGATGGTACAGTCAATTATACGGAGGTGCTGCTGATATGATCATTGTAAATTCCACGGTAAAATTGAATTTTCCGAAGATCCAGCAGCTCACAAGAGCACAGGTGATGGCTTTAGAGCAGACCGCTGAGGCATTACATACCAATGTGGTGCAGGCACAGGTATTTCCGAGGGATACCGGTAATCTGCAAAACGAGAGCACTTTTGTGGATTACTCGGAGAGCAGCCAGGGAAAAGTCAGTATCATTTCCAGTACGCCCTATGCAAGACGGCTGTATTTTCATCCGGAATATCATTTTCAGAAGACGGAGAATCCGAACGCAAGAGGTGAATGGTATGAGGACTGGATCTCTGGGGAGAAAGCAGAGTACTGCCGGAAGGCATACAAACAAATATACAGGAGGATTGCCGGATTATGATGTTATCAGATGTGCGGGATTATGTGGAATCACTTGAACTGGCAGATCAGGTATATATGGGTAGCCTGCCGGACAAGCAGGAAAAGTCCATTGTAGTTTATAACAGCAAGCATCAGCAGGAGTATAAGACAGCACTGGGAGGACCAAGGCTTGCGTCTTACGGGACGAAATATGTCAGCCTGTTGATTCACTGGAATAATTCGCCGAGAGAGTCGGAAAAGGCAGCCATGACTGTATTTGAGGCAGTGGAGACTGCAAGAAATGTAACTGTCAACGATGAGTTGATAAAATTTATACAGCCTCTTTATGAGCCACAGGATGTCGGAAAGGATGATGCCGGTATCTGCGAATGGGTCATAGAGATGGCTGTTATTTATGAGAAAGGAAAAGGTGAAAAAGAATGAGCACACCTATTACAGGAGTATATCCCTGCTATGAAAACCAGTTTCAGATCAATACGGCAGCAAGCGGAGCTGAAAAGAAAATGGTTGATATTGCGGACTGTGAGACCTTCAGTGTATCTTTCGATAATGGTGTAGAGGAATGGCATCCGTTTACAGAAAAAGGATGGGTCAGACGTCTGCTTACCAGTAAGGGAGTTACCATCTCCGTGACTGCGAAACGTAACGTTGGCGATGCCGGTAATGATGCTGTGGCAGCACTTGCATGGGTAAACGGTCGCTCTGCAGAGAAAGATATTCAGTGGACATTCCCCGACGGAAC
Source organism: Lachnospiraceae bacterium UBA5895 (assembly GCA_002431915.1). GTDB lineage: Bacteria > Bacillota > Clostridia > Lachnospirales > Lachnospiraceae > Acetatifactor. Next base: position 27,673 of record DJEP01000083.1, read on the forward strand.
AGTGGTTTTGTTTGCTGGAGCAGTAGTGAACGTAAAGAACATTGGAGCAGGAGATTCTACAGCCGTGGCACCGTTGGAATTTGATATTATGAGCAATGGGAAGCCCGAGATCACTCCCGCAGAGTAAAAATAACAGGAGGACATTATGGCAAAGAAAATCGTAGATATTACAGAAAAACTGAGTTTTGATGAGAACCCGGTACTGAAGGTGAAGGATGTCACCGTGGAAGTCAATTCTGATGCAGCAACTGTACTGAAGATCATGGGGATTTTTTCGAAGGGAACTTCAGCAAAGGAAGTGCTGACAGTATACGAACTGATTTTTAATGAAAAGGATCGGAAAAAGATCGATAAACTGAATCTCCAGTTCAAGGATTTTCAGACGATCATCATGGCAGCAGTAGACATGATCACGGGAGACGAAGAGCCGGGAGAGCAGCGACCCGTACTATGATCTGATCGGAGATTACAGTCTGATCGTATCATCCTTCCAGGCACAGTACGGGATCCGGCTGTCGAAAGAAATTGATACCATGAAGTGGGATGAGTTTAAGGACCTTCTTATCGGAATCGGACCGGAGACACCTCTGGGACGGATCGTAGCAATCCGGGCCGAGGAGGATAATGATATCTTAGACCATTTTACTCCGGAACAGCACAGAATCAGGAATGAATGGCGTGCAAACAGAGCAAAAAAGGTAGCGCCTGATAATATGGCGGCAGTCCTTGATCAACTGAAGAATGCGTTCATTTCTCTGGCAGGGGGCGATATACATTGAAAAAGTAGATAAGAAAAAAGTAGTGTGTCCTTACTGTGGGCATCCGGTGAATGCAATGCAGACGGAAGATGCACATTGCAGGGGAATCTATTTCCGCTGTAAAAATAAGGACTGTAAAAAGATTTTTGAGTTGAAGTTATAAGACGCTGTGCCGATGTGCCTGTCTTAGAAGGCAGGCTGGTTATGAGTGAAGCTACAAGCGTTGGACAGATCGGATTAGATCTGGTTGTAAATAAAAAAGATTTTAATAAGCAGATGAGCGGCATCCAGAACCTTGCTACGAAAGTAGGTAAGAAACTGGCTGCCGCTTTTGCTGTAAAAAAGCTCGTAGATTTCAGCGAGAAGTGTATCGAACTGGGATCAGATCTGAGTGAAGTGCAAAATGTTGTGGATGTAACATTCCCGGCAATGTCGAAGCAGGTAGATAAATTTGCGCAGAATGCCGCAACTGCATTTGGACTGTCCGAGACGATGGCCAAGAGGTACACAGGTACCTTCGGTGCTATGGCTAAGGCTTTCGGGTTCAGTGAGAAGCAGGCATACGATATGTCTACCACCCTGACAGGACTGGCGGGAGATGTGGCGTCCTTTTATAACATATCTCAGGACGAAGCATATACAAAGCTGAAATCGGTATTCACTGGAGAAACAGAGAGTCTGAAAGACCTTGGTGTCGTCATGACACAGACAGCACTGGATGCCTACGCTATGGCCAATGGCTACGGGAAGACCACTGCGGCCATGTCGGAGGCAGAAAAGGTAGCCTTACGGTATTCCTTTGTTCAGAGTAAACTGGCGACGGCATCCGGGGATTTTATGCGGACTTCCGATGGATGGGCCAATCAGGTCAGAATTCTGAAGCTGCAGACAGAGTCTTTTATGGCGGCAATCGGTCAGGGGCTGATCAATGTCCTGACACCAGCTATTAAGGTGATCAATACCCTGATGGGGAAACTGGTACAGCTGGCGAATGTATTTAAAGCATTTACGGATAAATTTGCCGGGAAGAAGGGGAATGATGTAGCCGCAGGTATGGCGGCCGCGGAGGATGCATCTGCTGGTATCAGTGATAATATCAATGCCGCAGGGAAAGCGGCTAAAAAGCTGGGTGGATTGCTTCCGACAGATGAACTGGATGTACTCTCCCAGAAGACGGATTCCTCTTCGACATCCGGCGGAGCATCCGGAATAGATATTGCTGGTTTGCAGACTTCTACGCAGGAAGCTGAAGCCAGTGTGGATAAAATTTCGAAAAAACTGTCGGATGCATTCAAGATTCCCGGTGTTAAAAATTTTGCAGATCAGTTCAATAATGGTCTGAAGAAAATTGATTTCGCAAGTCTGAAAAATAATTTTTCCAGAATCATGGTTCAGATGGAGCCATTGGCCAAAACTACAGTCAGAAACATTGAGACCATCATGGAGCCACTGGGAGGATACCTTGGAAACAAGATAGGGAATAAGATTGCTGTTACGGCCAAGGCAGTAGATCTGGGGCTGGATGGAATAGCAAGCTATCTGGAGCGTAACAGGAGAAAAATAGAATCCTGGAGCAGTGATGTAAGCCAGTCTATTGCAAATGGATTTACAAATCTTACAGATATCAATGAGCAGACATACAATAATCTGCTCGGGGCATTGGATAAAGCAGGACCTGATATTGTCAATGGAATCAATGATATTCTGGCGGGATGTACTGGGTTTGGGATGTCGCTGGGAACAATCTTCGCTGAAGGATTCGAAATTTCCACAGAACACACATCCCAGTGGATGAAAGACAATCAGGAGCTGATAGAAGGTACTCTCACAGATCTGTTTGAATTCGGCGGAGAATGTGCATCACTGGTAGGAGAGATTGTGGGAGGACTTGGCAGTTCTATTACGGACTGGTGGGAGTCTCAGGGAAGCAGTACTTTTGGAAATATTGTAGATGCCTGGAATGATATCAAGAAGACAGTTTTAGAACTGTGGAACGATATTGCAATGCCGGTACTGAATCATGCAAAGGAAGCGTTGCAGGAACTATGGGAGGAAAACCTCAGACCACTATGGGATAACATTCTTGAGCTGATCAGTTCAGTAGGAGATTTTCTCGTCGCTGCATGGAGTACAGTAATCAAACCAGTTATCGGATATTTGGCACCTACAATCAAACAGGTAGCGGATATTGTGATAAATGTCATGAGTACAGTATTTGCAACCGTGTCAGACATTATATCCGGAGCCTTGAAAATACTGGGAGGATTGTTGGACTTTATCACCGGAGTGTTTACAGGAAACTGGAAAAAGGCATGGGAAGGTTTACTGAAAATACTGGATGGTATCTGGAAGGCAATCTGGGGAGTTATTAAGGGAGTATGCAACCTGATTATTGACGGTGTGAATGCAATGATTTCGCTGATATATTCTACACTGCGAAATGTGGTAAACGGAATCGGAAGTGTCGCAAAGAAGGCAGGAGATCTGGTGGGAAAAGACTGGGGCTTCGAAATGCCGAGTGACCCACCGCAGATACCTAAGCTGTGGAATGGTGGATATGTCAAGGCCAACACACCACAGCTTGCCATGATCGGTGACAACCGACACCAGGGAGAGATTGTATCTCCGGAAGACAAGCTGCAGAAAATGGCACTGAGTGCAGCACAGGCTGCAGCAGGATCAGGAGGATCCGTATCTGCTGAAAAGCTGGATAAGATCATTACATTGATGGAGACCATCATCAGAATCATGGCTTCTGGCAATACGATAGAAATCAATGGTGTGAAATTTGCAGAAATACTGAAAAAGATAAACAGGGAATACTTTAAGGCAACTGGAAATTACCTGTTGCTGGATGTATAGGGAGGCAGCAGGATGGCATTTCAAGGGTGGCTGTTAAAAGCAGGAGATACAGATATTTCGAAGTATGTGGATATCGAAAACTATAAGGTAAGCCCGGAGCAGAGAGCAGACTTAGATTCTGACAGAAATGGATTGAATAAGTTATATCGTGAAGTTGCAGATCATTATACAACTAAAATAGAGTTCAATACAATTCCTATGGAGTCTACAGAAATGACAGATTTTCTGCAGGCTCTGGAAACAGCATACATAAATGTGAAGGAAAGAAAGGCTTTAGTCACATATTTTGATGTGAACACCGGAGAATATAAAACGGGTGAAATGTATGTGCCGAATTATACAGTAGAAACGAAGTCATGGAACGGCATGGAACTTGAGTATAAACCTATGCGTGTTGCATTCATAGAGTATTAAGGAGGAGACATGGTAGATTACAAATATAAAGATATTTATAATGACACATCTGTTTCCAAAAAAATGCGGATTGAATGTAGTGATGGAAGTGTGCTGAATGAGGAGGACTGGAAAGGCGAAAGTGCAGAGCTTACAGAGAGACTATGCTCAGAGAGTGAACTAAGTTTTGGCAGATGTGAGGCGAGCACTTTCAAATTGAGAGTCAGGGAACGGGTAGTACCTCTTGCCGGAAAAAAGATAACAGTATCCGTGACATTGGAAGGAGCCGAAGAGGCTCCTTTTATGATGGGAGTTTATAAAGTAGATTCTGATGTACCTACAGCAGATAGAAGATATCGGGATATCGTAGCCTACGATGCCATGTACGACATTCTGAATGCGGAGGTGTCTGGGTGGTATAACAGCCTGACCTTTCCGATGACACTCCGGCAATTCCGTGATAGCTTTTGTTCCTATGTCGGTGTGAAACAGGAAGAGATTACTCTGGTTAACGATGCCATGATGGTGGAAAAGACCATTGATCCCGGAGAACTCCCGGGAAAAACGGTTATAGAATCCATCTGTGAGATCAATGGATGCTTTGGCCACATCGGTCGAAATGGAAAACTGCGGTATGTGGTGCTTGAGCAAATGATAGAGGGGCTGTATCCGGCGGATGATCTGTATCCGTCCGATGATCTGTACCCCGCGGACCCGCTGGGGACCACGGAGGTATCCAGGAGCAATTACATATCCTGCCAATATGAGGACTTTATCTGCCAGCATATCACTAAATTGCAGATCCGCCAGGAGGAGAATGACATCGGGGCTATCTCTGGTACTGGGAATAACTGTTATATCATTGAAGATAACTTTTTGGTATACGGCAAGTCTGCGACAGATCTACAGACAATCGCGGATAACGTCCTCAGCGTGATCGGTATTGTTTGGTACCGGCCGGCGCAGGTGGAAGCCCGCGGCAACCCTTGTCTGGAGGTGGGCGACGGTATCCTGCTGCACACCACGCGGGAAGATGTGTACACCTACATCCTGCAGAGGACCCTGAAAGGCATCCAGGCACTGAGGGACAGCTATACCGCAGAGGGCGAGGAGTACCGTACCGGACAGGTCAACGGCCTGCAAAAGCAGATTATCCAACTAAAGGGTAAAAGCAATGCCCTCACCCGGACAGTCGAGGAGACCAGGCTGGAGATGAAAGACATCGAAAATGGTTTATCCACGGAGATAAAAGCGGTAGCAGGAGAGGTTAAATTAAAGGTATCGAAAGATAATCTTATTGCAGAAATAAATCTGACACCGGATAAGGCACTAATAAAGGCTGAGAGGATAGATCTGGTCGGACTTGTAAATGCGGATGAGATGGTAGTCAAATATGCCACCATTGAGACGCTGAATGCCACCAAACTGGAGTTGGATAACCTGATCGCCACCAAGGCAACGGTGGACTCTCTAAACGCGGTGAGCGGCCGCGTGGGATCACTGGAGGCGGATCATGTGACTGTATCCGATCTCAATGGTGTCAGTGCCCGCTTAAACACCGTGGAATCCAACTACATTAGTGCGGGTACAGTAAAGGCAAATTACATGGAGGTGGCAAACTGGACGTCCTCTGGTGTAATCAAGGCAGACAAGATCAGCGCGGCCACCATTGTAAATAAGCTATCCAGTGTGGATTTGGTAAATGTGAGGGCAATGGGCATCAGTGGGTATATGAACTATAAAGGTACGGTAGTGGCATGGAGAACCAAGACCATTAACGGAACTGTTATTACTTATTTGGGACCGGAGGATTAAGGTATATGAGCAATTTAGAGATCAAGGAATTTAGCCAGGCAATTACAAACTTTGTGGAAGCGTCTCCGTTACCGGAGGAGGTCAAGCGTATGGCATTGCAGGAGAATTTGGCACGGCAGGAGCAGAAAGCCAGGGATGCGTTGCTGGCGGAAATTGAAGCAAGGGATGCTGTGAAGCAGGAAGAGGTGAAACAGGATGCAGAGGGCGTATGACTGGGAAGAAAACTACTGGGAAAATAAGCCATCGACCAAAACACCAGTGAATAAAACCAACATGGATAAGCTTAGCAATGGAGTACGTACTATTGATGAGCGTGTGATCACACTTTATCTGACCAAGTTTGACAAGGTCGATGCACAGTCGTGTATCAAACAGATTGATTATGATAGAGCGACTGGTAAATGGACAATCACTGCGTTTTCCGGCGCACAGCAGGTCATCGATACCATGCTGGAAAAACTGGCGGTCAATTTTGACTATGATCCTGATACACAGCAGCTGATTATCACGCTGGATGATGGTAGCAAAAAATACGTGGATCTGTCTGCCTTAATCACACAGTTTGAGTTTGTGGACTCCGATATCATTTACTGGACAGTGGGATCGAATGGAGAGGTAAAGGCAGACATCAAAAACGGTAGCATTACGGCGGATAAGCTGCAGCCCAATTATCTGGCAGACATTACTATCCAGGCGGAGAATGCAAGTGCATCCGCGACGGCCGCAGCAAAGTCAGCGACGGCGGCAGCAGGATCTGAAACGGCAGCAGCCAAGTTCGCGGAATCTGCCAGGGTATCTGAGGAGCAGGCAGAGATATCAGCTGACAATGCCGGTGCAAGCGCGACAGCGGCAGCAGGATCCGAGACGGCGGCAGCACAGTCGGCAGAATCCGCGCAGACCACCAGCAAGCACGCCGAGGATCTGGTGGAGGATGTCACACAAAAGCTAGAGACAGGTTACTTTAACGGCCCGCCTGGTATTCAAGGCCCGAAAGGTGATAAGGGCGATAAAGGGGATAAGGGAGACAAGGGAGATAAAGGCGACAAAGGCGATCGCGGAGACAGCGGGGTAACCGTCCCCATAAATGGTCTGTTTACCCTGTCTGGGGACGCTGAGGGGAACCTGTGGGCGTACTACGCAGATGACACGACACCTCCACAGTTTGAGGTGGACGACGACGGCAACATTTACTACATCACACCGGATGCATAGGAGGACAATATATGGCAAAGAGTTTGATTGGCAATTTTAAAGGCCCGAAAGGAGATACCGGCGCTGCTGGTCCACAGGGAGAAAAGGGGGCCACCGGATCCAGAGGAAGCCGCTGGACCGAAGGAACCGCTATTACCGGGACAAGCACTACTCCGACTGTATTTAGTGGCACAGGCATTGCAGATGCACTCGTAGAGGATCTGTATCTTAACACAGACACCGGTAACGTATACCGCTGCACGACTGCAGGCGCGGCATCTGTAGCAAAGTGGGTATATGCCTGTAATATCAAAGGTATCAAGGGTGATACCGGAGCCAAAGGCGACACAGGTGCTATCGGTCCACAGGGCGAAAAAGGCGATACCGGAGCACAGGGACCTAAAGGGGACACACCTACCGTGGCGGATGACATGACAGTGGCATTTACGGAGGCTTCCACCCGGGAAAACATTGCAACGGGAGAGAAGCTGTCTGCAATTATGGGAAAGATCAAGAAATTTTTTGCTGATCTGACCGCACCGGCTTTTGCGCAGATGATCACATCCAAGGATGATCTGCTGGCCACCAAAGCCACCGGCTATGTACCGGATGCCAAGGCAGTAGCGGATACATATACTGAGTTAAATGGCAAGTTAGATTGGTTTGATATAAAAAGTGAGTATGGTACATATACGGCGGTCGGAACTAATAATAGCGCAGAAATTTGCAGATTATCATTGACACCTGGGACATGGCTTTTATTAGGATATATGGACAGCAATATAAGTAAAGACACTATTTATAATAACTCTATATTTAGAGAATCGCTAAGTCATCATTGCCAAACTGTACGTAGTGTCTGCTGATTAAGCTAA
>DJEP01000124.1 GCA_002431915.1 Lachnospiraceae bacterium UBA5895
TCCGCAGAAGAAGCGGATGCACACCTGGAAGAAATCAGGAGCGGCAGGAAGCAGGAAAAGCTACAGAATCTGCTGGAGAGATATGAGGAGCTTCTCCGGTTCGAAGAGCCGGAATATCAGAACCGAAAACTGGAGAAGCTCATAAGTGCGGCCGGCGATGACGGAAAAGAGAATCTGTCCGGGGATAAGAGTCAGGAAGAAACGGCAACACTTGCTTTGCTGAACAGTATTACCAATAATAATGTCCGGCAGGGAGAGCAGACACCGCAGGAATATCTGAAAAAGGTATTACAGCCGGAAACGGAGCCCCCCGCCTGCCCGGACCGAATGAGAACAAGCTATCGGGAAATCCGACAGAAGATGGAGAGCGGCGAGACAAAGCTATTACCGGCAGACCGGTTGAGAAATTTCTGCAATACGCTGATGAATCCGGAGATTCCGGTCGCAGAGTTCGCCGCCGGGGCGATTCTGATGCACGAGCTGGGAGAAGCAAAAATTCTGCAGGCAATAGGGGAAGAAAAGATCACACGTCTGCCCAGAGAGATCAGAGGCATCATGGAATATGGCGGAATCTTCCGTAAAAGCCTGGAAACCGGCAGAAAAGAGACGACAAAAGCTTTGAAGGATCCGGAGACCAGACCGGACGCAGCGGAGCTTCTGGATGTCATGATCATTGACAGTATTGACAGAGAGCGTGTGGTACTGAAGAATCTTAAGAGAAATGAGAGAAATCAGATGGTCTATACGCCGCTTTTGGGGCGTCTTGGTAAGATCGGCATTGAGGCTTTCCGGAAGGAAGTGAAGGAAGCCGTCGGCCCGGATTACCTGGAAAAACAGGCAGCTATGGGAAGTGCGGAGTTTGCCCTGCACCATCGCCTGAATCTGGGAATTTCCGCAACGGGGGATCTGACAAAGCAGCTGATAAAAGAGAACACCAGAAAAATCAAGATGGAACAGCAAAAAACAAAACAGGCACAGCCACCTCATTGAGGTGGCTTTTTTCAAACAGGGAACTCCTCTTTTCGGCAATAATTCATACGATTCTCTATGCTCTGATTATAATAAAGTCCGGAGAATTTCACTATCTTTCCTTGAAATAAAAAATAGTTCCCTTAAAATAAAAAGAAAGTGGGCAGGAAAATTGATATATTGAAAATGGTAGAAGAAGGAGAAGTGACGGATGCGGCAGAAAAATAATTCGTTAATCGTCAAGATAATGTTTGTCATGAGTGGACTTCTGATCCTCGGAGGAGCGATTCTGCTGACTTTATGGCGGTTTACTAACAATGTTTTGGCAGAGAACCAGCAGGAGGAGATTGGACACTTGCTGAACATCTATGAGGCATCTTTGGAATACGGTCTCCATAGTACAGACAATAATCTTCTGTCCATTGCGCAGGAACAGAAATCTCTCGAGGAATTGTCAAATGCGGAGGAAGCAAAAAGATACTATGCGGCAACAGATCTTTTGGACATTATAAAGCGCCTTCGGTCGAACAACGATACTGTGGATATGCTCATTGCTATTGGCAATTATGAGAACAATGTGTCGGATGCCAGTGCCCGATTGACGATGCAGGACCGGGATGCAATCATCGCGTATATGAACGAACGAAGATTGGAACGAAAGGAAGGGGAGAAGATGCCTACCGGAACCCAGGGGTGGATCGTTGTGACAGTGGGAGAGGAACAATATCTGCTGCGCAGCTACGATACGCGGGATTACTCTGCGGCTGCATGGATCAAAGCGGACACTTTCCTCGAACAGATACTTCGATTGGAGCATGATACCAACCGGACTCTGACACTGGAGAATGCGCAGGGAGTGCTCCTCGCCGGAGAGGCATATAAGGGAACGAAACCCACAAGAAGCTGGAGGCAGGACATCGGGAAATATAATCTTGTATTGGTATGCACGGTGGAACGCAATACAATCTATGAACAGATTCCTTTTCTTCCGGCAGTAATTCTACTCATTGTAGTACTGATGATCGGACTGCTGGTATGGCTCTACAGCTATGTCCGCAGTGAGATATTCCAGCCTATCCGGGCTTTGATGTATACGATAGAATATATTCAGAACGGAGACTACAAACATCGTGTGGAGACCAGGTGTAGAAATCGTGAGTTCAGTGTGCTGAATGAGGCATTTAATTCCATGATGGATACGATCGTTGAACTGCGGATCAGTGAGTATGAGAGGCAGCTGCAACAGAAGGAGACGGAGCTCAAATATTTTCAGATGCAGATCAAACCACATTTTTTTCTGAATGCGATTGCTACGATTCACAGCATGAGCTTTGATAATCGAGGTGAAGAAATCAGGGCATATATTACAGCACTGTCTGAAAATATCCGGTATATGTTTAAGGCCGGACTGCATACGGTTCCGATAGAAGAGGAACTGAATCATTTGGAAAATATCTGGAAATGCAGGAAATTCTGTATCCCGGCTGTGTTTTCTGTTATATGGACAGACCGCAGGAACTGATGGAGTGGAAAATTCCACAGATGATTTTGCATACATTTCTCGAAAATAAATATAAGCATACGGTCAGGGTAGGAAGTATCTTATCCATATATATTGCGATGCAGCAGATTTCGTGGCAGGGGCGGAGAGTACTTGCTGTGACAATCGAAGATGATGGAGAAGCATTTCCGGAGAATATCATACAGGGAAAATGGGAGATTAACAACAGTAACGGTCATGGAGTAGGTCTCAATAATGTAGCAGGGACAATGGAGATTATGTACGGAGCTCCGGATCTGTTGCAATTCGAAAATATCTCCGGTGGGACAAAAATAACAATATATTTTCCGGAGAAACCGATTATATGAGAGGAGGAGCTATGAAAGCACTGATCGTAGATGATGATATCAATACGGTGGATGTGATTCTGCGATCCATGGAATGGGAGAAGCAGGGAATAGATACAGTCCGATATGCTTATGAGATTGCCGGGGCAAAACAGGTACTGACAGAGGAAAACATCGATATCGTCGTGTGTGACATTGAAATGCCAATGGGAAGCGGACTGGATCTGATCCAGTGGGCAAGAGAACAGCAGCTTACCAGTGAATTCCTGTTTCTGACCTGCCATGAAAGCTTTGAATTCGCTGTCTATGCCATGCAATATGAGGCAGCGGCTTATCTGACGAAACCGTTTGTTCCGGAAAAACTGGAGCAGGAACTGTACAAGCTGATCAGTAAGATCAATCGCAGACAGGAATTGCTGGAAGCAGAAAAATACCGGGAATTATGGACGGACAGTGAAGAATATATCCGGTATGGATTTTGGAGAGATTTGCTGTTGGAACAGATTCCGGCACAAAAAGATTATATTGAAAAGGAGTTACACCGGAGGAGACTGGCATTTGAGCATGGACCGTGGATTTTGCTGATGGCATGTTCCAGAAAATATGAAAGCGCATGGGAGGAATGGAATACCGGCACAGTGGAATATGCTCTTCAGAAGTTAGGCTGTGAGGTTCTGGAGGAACAGGAAGAGGGGATAAATATCCTGCATGAGAGCACGGATGAGCTGTTTTACATGATGAAGGTATACCGGCAGGATGACAAAGAGGCAGCAGAGAAAGCGGGAGCGGAACTGATCGGACTGTGCGATCGCTGGTTTGCCTGCGGAATGACCTGCTATCTGAGCGAACCGACAGAGCCGGAGATGCTGGCACAGGCGAGAAAGCAGATTTTGAAATATGATGCGGAGAATATGATGCGGCGGGGAATGGTACTCACCGGAGAACAGCTGCAGATAGTTCCCTTACGGGAAAAAGTCACGATGGATCTGCAGAATCTGGAACAGCATCTGATCGAAGGAGATCAGATCCGGGTCATGAATTATCTGAAAAAAATGGTGGAACAGTTGACCAAAAGCAAACAGCTGAACCCTTCTGCGCTGCTGACGCTGCAGACCAATGTGACCCAGATCGTATATGTATATCTGTATAAAAACGGTATTCGGGCTGACGAATTGTTTCACAACGATTATGCCCTAAAGCTGCGAAACAAAGCGCATAATTCTGCGGTGGACTTTTTCAAATGGTCAAATTATCTCGTGCAGCGAACCTGGGAATATATCCGGGAGACACAGGAATCGGGTAATGTCATCGAGACCTCCAAGCGTTATATAGCAGAACATTATACGGAAGATATCGGGAGAAGCCAGGTAGCAGCAGTGGTCTATCTGACTCCGGAATATCTGGCCAAGATATTCAAACGGTCGGAGGGGATTGGTATCAAGGATTATATCTATCAGCTGCGGATACAGGAAGCCAAACGTCTTCTGTCAGGCAGTGCAAGAGTCAGTGAAGTGGCACAAATAGTGGGATTTGATAATTTTGCATATTTTTCCACTGTTTATAAAAAGATTACCGGCATGAGTCCAAACGAATACAAAAAAGCCGGAGAAAGGACAGCAGATGAAAGTACAGGAATTAATTGACAATATCATTCAGAAATGTGGGGTGGAACCGCTGGACAGAACCTGCGATCAAATTATAGAGGGGGATCCGCAGACTGAAATTACAGGTATCGTTACGACCTTTATGGCAACGGTGGATGTAATCCGGCAGGCACATCATCTGGGAGCAAATCTGATTATCACCCATGAGCCGACATACTTTACGGGGGACGACGAGAGGGACTGGCTGGAACAGGATCCGGTTTATCTGGAAAAAAAGAAGCTGCTGTTGCAATATGGAATCTGCGTATGGCGTTTTCATGATTATCTGCATATGGCGGCAGAAGGCGATGGAATCTATCGTGGATTACTGCGGGAGCTGGGTTGGGAGAACTACCGGATAGCCCAGATGCGTAGTAGAGAAAAAAGTGTCCTACGAAGCTCCGATATGTGCTATCAGCTCCCGGCGACAACGGTTCGTGCGTTGGCGGAGGAATTAAAAGAGAAGCTTCATATGGATGTGATACAGATTGTAGGAGACCCGGAGACACCGGTGGAGAGGGCAGGAATTTTGGTCGGAGGAGGAAGTCTTGGATTTGGACGTGAAGCCATGCCTATGGAATTGATGGAGAGAGAGAAGCTCGATGTGCTCATCTGCGGTGAAATTCTGGAATGGACAATCTGTGCTTATGTGTGGGATGCCGCTATGCTGGGGATGCATAAGGCATTGATTATTCCCGGGCATAACCGCACAGAAGAAGCTGGGATGAAGTATCTGCCGGAGTGGCTGGAGCCACTTGCTCCCGGTATCCCAATCAACTTTGTGGAGGCAGGAGAGCCGTTTTCCTATTTATAGATTCACAAAAAACCTTATTTTTAAAAATCTAAGGCTTGTTCGCGATAGAAACGGGAGGTATGGATTTGTTAAGATGATACTATCAGATAAACGTTTATCGCACTGCAAACTGAATTTGAAAAATGGAGGTTACTTAGTGTCTGCTGATTAAGCTAA
>DJEP01000004.1 GCA_002431915.1 Lachnospiraceae bacterium UBA5895
AAAATGATTGCCCACGTAATGCTATTACGAAAAATTGTACAACAAGGCCTTGAATAATGGCATCCGAGTAGGTGTCATAATTATTCCATTCATGTTCAATAAGCTTAACAGTCTGATCGATTTGTTCGGTGGCCTGTGGGGTGAGAGTAATGCTAATTTGGTCATAAAGCATATTAAAACGTTCCTGCCCGATTACTGAAATGATATGTTCTGCCACAGATTCCCGAAATTTTATATCAATATTTTCATAGATTCCCTCAGAAATATAAGTGGTACGATGTATGAGATTTTTGTGAATGAACTGAATTGTGCCGGGATGCACAGTTACTGTTTTTTGAGGAGTAATGATGATACGGTCTCCGGAAATCATATAACCAATGCCGTACATATTTTCATAGGATGCAGCGGTATTCATGGAGTAATGGTTGTCACGTTTTTTATGATTTACTTTGAAATTGTAGTCTGGATGGATTGGTGCCGGCACAGTAGTTCCCCTTATGTTTATTTAATGGAATAACAACTTCATTTCTAAAATATATCAAAAAAGCTGAAAAATCAAGCAATCTCTATATATATACAGAGGTTTTCTGCAAAAAACTGATATATCATTTGATAGAAATGAAGAGATGGTGTTTCCGAAACAATTTACATTAAAGGAGAGGTACGAATGAAAAATCCTAATCTTTTGAATTCCATTCGAAAATATTGGTATTTTTGTTTCTTGTACATAATTTTTTCTTATGCGTTAGTTCTGATAATTGTGGCTGGAAGCAGTAAGATTGCTGATGCTACAGACAGTTTATTTGCCGGAGAAAATATTGCATTGTTGGAGTTTATGATTCCGTTTATTATGCTCATGCTCATGGGAGGGGGAATGGCTTGGGGAAAGAGTTATTCCAAGAATACCTTTAGCATCTGCATGCAAACGGATATACGCAATATGTTGGTGAGTAGGCTGGTAACGATTCGCACTCCGTATTTCGATGCGGAAGGAACAGGAACTTTAATGAATAAACTTTTGTCGGATATGTATCAGACGGAGACTTTATTTGCAGAGTGCATCCCGGAGCTTTTCGTAGCAATAATTACTATAGTAACTGTGTGCAGCTACATAGGCTTACAAAGTATACGGCTGTTGTTAGTGACAATAATTTGCTATCCATTGTTGTTTTGGAGTGCAGGGAAACTGACAAAAATGGTTGGGAAAATAGCTGTAGTGCGCAGGCAGTTGTATGATAAATTGGAAAATTCTGTTTATGATGTAATTCAAGGTATTTTAGTTGGCAAGACCTTTAATTTATATGAACTACAGAAGAAACGTATTTTTGATATAACAGATGAGATTGTGCAAAATGAGTCACGCCGAACCAAGGTACTGGCGATGAACTTTGTTGTGGGGGATTTGGTGCGATGGATACCAAAACTCTGCTGTTATTTGTTCTGCATCTATGAGGCATATCATGGACGGATGACCATTGGCTCAATTTTTTCTTATGCAATGCTGTTGGATCAAATTTCAAAACCTATGGGAAGTATTCCGGGGCAGATCGCTTCGATTCGAGAGAATGGTATTTCTATAAAAAGATTACAGAATATTCTTGATCAGGAAGAGGAAGTAACCGGAACAGGAGATTTTGTGCCGGAAGGTGAGAACGTTTTGGAACTTGAGCATGTGTATTTTGGTTATTCGGAAGAAAAACAGATTTTGAAGGATATTAATCTGACCATTAAAAGGGGCAGTAATGTAGCATTTATCGGTAATTCTGGAGGGGGTAAGTCTACCATTATGAAGATTTTGTGTGGTTTTTATTATCCGCAGGCTGGGCAATATCGCATTTATGGACATGATTTTAGAGAATGGGATGTGAATGCGCTGCGTAAACATATTAGTCTGGTGTCCCAGAATGTTTTTTTGTTCCCTGGCACTATTGCACAGAATGTGGCTTATGGTAAGATTAGCGCTACCAGAGAAGAGATCATAGAGGCTTGTAAAAAGGCGAATATTCATAATTTTATTATGAAACTGCCTCAGGGTTATGATACGGAAGTAGGAGAACGAGGGGCAAGATTGTCCGGAGGGCAGAAACAGAGGGTTTCAATTGCCCGAGCCTTTTTAAAGGATGCACCTATTTTGCTTTTGGATGAACCAACTTCGGCAGTGGATGTGGAGACAGAGCGAGAGATTCAGGAAGCTTTGAGAGAAGTTTCACACAATCGAACGGTAATAACCATTGCACACAGACGAAACACTATTGCAGATGCGGACGAGATATATGTCTTTGAAAATGGCGAAATTGTGAGAAGGAAGGTACGAACAAATGGCATTTAGTGATGTAATTATTAGACAGTGTGGATCAAAAGACGCGGACAGTAATCATGATTTGCGCATCCTTTGGCGGATGCTGAAAATGATGAAGACAGGATTTATCAGATATCTTTTTGCTATTATATTCATGAGTGCAGCGTTATCTGCCTTTGATATGATAACGGCACTCTTGTTTAAAAATATTATTTTTCGTATAGAAAACTATGCACAGAGAAATATGTTTGCAGGACTTTGGAAAGAGCTGCTGGCGTGTGTAGGAATAGGACTCTTGATGCTTTTTATTTATGCGTTGTCTTTTTATGTATATACTATGGAGGCAAAAAAAGGTGGTGCTAATTTGCAAAAAGCTCTATATTCTAAATGTATGCGGCTGCCTTTTTTCTATTATGAGCAGACGGGCAGCAGTGATTTTATGTCAAAAGTAATTAATGATTGTGAACGGGCTCAGGGGATTTACGGTTCTCGTTTTCGGCGAGTTTTGATGCCATTTTTAATGATGAACTTTTACCTGATAGGAATGTTGATACTTAGTTGGCAGGTAACGCTCTGCCTCTTTGGTGCCAGTGCTGCGCTGTTTGTGATAAATGGAATGTTTATCAAACCTATGCAAAGAGTCAGCTGGGAAATGTCCACCACCAATGTATCCATTACCGAACGAATTTCCAATATTTTGTCAGGAATGGAGCAAATTAAAATATTTTCCTTGAAATCTGTGATGGTAGAACAATATATTGAAGAAAATGAAAAATATCGTAAAGAACAAAACAAGATGAACCGTATGTCTGCCAAACTGGATGGATTGAATCAGATCTTTGAACTCCTGGGATCTTTAGTGTTTATTGCGTTGGGGCTTGTTTTTGCTAGTCAGGAAATTACTACAGTGGACAGGTTGGCGGCGGTTTATTTGTTATACGGGACTATGAGTTGGAATTTGTTGCAGGTGGGACTTTATATTCCGTCTATGGCAAGTTATCTTGCCAATGCGAAAAGAGTGTTCGAGTTCTTGGATTTAGAAGAGGAACCTGAACGCTATGAGAGTACATCGGCGATTTCTTTTCAGGGAGATGCAGAAATCAGTATCCGGGATGTGAACTTTTCCTATGATGGCAGGCTGGATGTTTTACGACATTTTAATTTGGACATTCCCAAGGGAAAATGTGTGGCACTTAAGGCAGAATCAGGGAAGGGCAAAAGTACTATCGCTAAGCTTATATTAGGTCTATATCCTGTAAAGGAAGGAAAAATTTTTATCAATAGAAAGGCATATGAAGAATATTCTTTAGAAGAAATTCGACAACTGATAGGCTATGTGCCCCAGGAACCGTATCTTTATGATGTAAGCATCGCAGAAAATATTCGTTATGGAAGACCAGACGCAAGTAAAGAAGATGTTGTTAATGCGGCAAAACTTGCAAATGCACATGATTTTATTTTGGAGTTGAAAGATGGATATGAGACTCGGGTGGGGGAACGCGGAAATTTGTTATCCGGTGGGCAACGTCAGAGAATTGCCATTGCCAGAGCTATTTTGAAAAATGCACCTATACTTATTTTGGATGAGGCAACTTCAGCATTGGATCATAACTCTGAAAAATTGGTAAATGAGGCATTGGACAGAATGATGACGGGGCGCACTACTATTGTGATTGCGCACCGTGAGTCCACGCTGGCTCATGCGGATTTGGTGGTAGAGTTATAATTGAAAAAGAGAAAACTGACAGTCCGAAATTCGGCTGTCAGTCTTCTGCATCGTCGGTAGCTGCTGCCACTGCGGACACCACGGAGGATACCACTGCAATCACTACCGCTAAAAGGATGATTAAAAGCCCACCGGCTAAAAGCATAAACATAAGGCATTCTCCTTTTTCTTAATTATATTCGTACTTTCTATTATACCATTTCCAAAATAAAAAACAAGAAAAGCCGTAGCAGTTATAAAAATAATATTATTTCATATATATCCTATTGACATAGTAGGAATTATGGAATAAAATGAAATCATCAAACAGATAGTACACGGGAGAAGATCACATGGCAGAGAACGTATTATTTCAGGAATATGGAGTACAGGATTACATTGAGATTGTCAAGCAGGCTGCAGAGTGGACCGAAGCTTATGAGGTAACGGCAGAGGATGGAAAATACTGGATACAGAGCCCGGATTCAGAGGAAGATTTTTCCGACTATCCCATGCTGATCGAGAAGGCGCTGTACAGCGGATCTGCCGGAATCGGACTGTTTTACCTGCGGATGTATCAGGCGCTGGGCGAGGAGAAATACCTTAAGACAGCGAAGGCGGCAGCGGATCATATCATTGCGACGGATGAAGGAACTGCCTTTTATGATGCGATACTGAATGCGGAAAACAAAGAATACGACAAGCTGATCCATGTGAAAAACATGCCGGGCTGGAAGATCGGATTCTACAATGGTTCTACCGGAGGCGCGTATCTGGCATTAAAGCTCTACGAGGTCACCGGAGAGGAAAAATACAAACAGTATGTGATCAAGGCAGCGGACGATGTGCTGGCGGTGGCAAAGGAGTCTCCCGAAGGAATCTACTGGAGCGAGCAAAATGATCTGTGTGGAGATGCCGGTTTTGTAACCATCCTGACCTCGACCTGGAAGCTCAGCGGCGATGAAAAATACCTGAATGCAGCGAAATCTTTTGGAGATTTTCTGCTGACAAAGAGCGCACCGGCACCCCATGGCGGACGTTACTGGAATGTGGTGGATCTGACCATTATTGATTTCCCGGAGGATGTGTTCTGGGTCAATATGGCACACGGAACTTCCGGAATCGGCTGGATCTACACGATCCTCTACAATGCCACAGGAGAACAGAGATACCTGGATGCAGCAATTGACGCAGCAAAATACATAGAGGGCATCGCAGTGGGAGACGAGGACGCCGTGCTGATTCCGTACCTGGACAGCCTGAAGAGAGGACCTTCCATAGAGTTCTACTATCTGAGCCAGTGCCACGGTCCTGCGGGCACCTCATTATTATTCCAGAACCTGTATAAGATCACGGGAGAAGCAAAGTACCTGGAATGGACCAAGAGAATGTCCCGCGGTATTATCCGGGCGGGAGCTCCGGAGAACTTCTCCAGAGGCTACTGGTCCAGCCAGGCATTGTGCTGCGGAACCCCCGGTATCCTGGAACATTTCCTGTCCGTATACCGGATCAGCGGGGACGAGGAATTCCTGGAATATGCGAAGCGCACGGCAAGATTCCTGATCGGTCAGTCTTTTGTGGCAGACAAGCCCGGTGACATCTACCGCCAGCAGAAAAAGAGAAGCTGGTACGGAAGCTGGTGGCGGACCATGCCGCAGAATGTACACAGCTATACCGGTCTCTACATCGGTACTACGGGAAATGCGTGGACACTGTTGTCGTTAGTGGAAGTGCTGACGAAGCAGAACTGGATTCAGACCATAGAGTACAATTATTTTGACTAGGAGGATACGGACATGGCAGAGAGAAAAATTTATCATTCCATCGCAGAACTGGTGGGCGAGACACCCCTGGTAGAACTTACGAATTATGAAAAAGAGCATGACCTGCAGGCAACCGTGCTTGCAAAACTGGAGTATTTTAACCCTTCCGGATCCGTTAAGGACAGAGCGGCACTGGCTATGATAAAGGATGCGGAAGCACAGGGGAAGATCAAGCCCGGAGACACCATCATGGATTTCAGCAGCGGTAACACCGGTATTGCGCTGGCGGCATATGCGAACGCACTGGGATATAAGTTCGCAGTGGTACTGCAGCCCGGAGTATCCGCAGAGAGAACCCAGATCCTGAAAGCCTACGGTGCTATTTTCCTGGAATTCAAGGATATTCCCGGAGTGCTTGAGTTGATCGCCGAAAAAGGTCTGGCATTTGATGAATTTTACGATCTGCTGCAGAAATATGCAGACGAGCATGGCTGGTATTACATCAATCAGGGCAGAAATCCCAAGAATCCGGAAGCCCATATCGCTTCCACCGGACCGGAGATCTGGGAAGCAACCGGTGGCAAGGTGGATTATCTGGTAGCACTGGTGGGAACCGGAGGATCACTGATCGGTATCGGAAAATATCTGAAGGAGAAGAACCCGGACATCAAGATCATCGGCGCACAGCCGGCACCGGAATCCCTGAAGGACAGCCGGTATCCCGAGCGTAATACCTTAGACGGTGTGCTGGTGTTCGAGGGTGTTCCGGAGGAACGCAAGATCCGTTATTTTAACGAGTTTGATTTCCGTTATGATGAAGTAGTGGAGGTCAATGCGGATCAGGCATATGCCGTAGGTCGGGATCTGGTGAGAACGGACGGTATTTTCTTGGGGCAGTCGGCAGCGATAAAGGTGGCGACGGATATCTCCGCAAGACCCGAAGCCAGGGGCAAGACCATCGTGGCGATCTGTGCGGATAATGCTTTCAAATATCTGTCTACAAACATTTATAAATAACATAATATTTTAAAAGCGGCAGACTTCGGGGTCTGCTGCTTTGTTTTGGAAGAAAATGCCGATAGAGTGGAAAAAAGAAATAAAAAGAGGTATAATAGACAAATAGAGAAGGCACTAAAAATAAAGAATCTTGTGGGGAATGCTTATGGCATATCAGAGAGCAAAAGAAGAAGTAGTGGAGGCGTCTCCTCAGACCACGGATGCAGGGAAAGAAGAATTGTATCTGTATTCTCTCCGGAAAATGGCAGAGAGTAACGTAGAAAAAAACCGGACGGGACTGACCAATTTACATAATATGAAGTCCTTTTTTTATTTGTGCGGGGAAATGATCAAGGCGGAGCCGGATAAAAAATACGGCGTTGTGATCATGGACATCCTGCAGTTTAAAGCGGTGAACGAATTCTGCAGCAGGAACGATGGCGATCGGCTGTTAAAATTTATTGCGGATTGCTTCCAGGAGTATGAGGATCAGCGTCCGGATACCTATTCCTGCCATGTCCGGGCAGATATTTTCTGCCTGTGTACAAGCTATCAGGAAGTAGCGGAACTGGAGACTATCGTAAAAGACATCAAGAAGAGGATTGATGAGTTTCCATTTGCCTATAAAGTACAGCCTTCTTTTGGCATCGGTATTTCTCCGGAGAGAGAACCGGCAGTCAGTTATCTGAAGGACTGCGCTACCATGGCTATGAACAGTGTCAAGGGAAAGGTATACCGGACCTATGCGATTTTTGATGAAAAAATGCGCAGACAGCTGATGCGGGAACGACAGGTGGAGAATGATATTGTGGGAGCTCTGGAGAATGGAGAGCTTCTGCTGTATGTACAGCCCAAGGTGGATATGAGCACTGGGCGGATCATCGGCGGAGAAGCGCTGGTACGCTGGCAGCATCCGGAAAAGGGACTGGTACCGCCGGGAGAATTTATTCCGGTGCTGGAGAAGAACGGTTTTATTATCAACGTGGATGAATATATCTGGGAAAAGGTATTTGCCTACCTGGGAAAATTAAAGGAAGAAGGCAGGAAGCTGGTACCTATTTCCATTAATGTATCCAGACTGCATGCCTATGATACCCAGCTGGCAGAGAACCTGATACGCCTTCGGGACAAATACGGTATTCCTGCGGAGTATGTTCCGCTGGAACTGACAGAGAGCGCTTTTCTGGAGGATGAGGAAGGCATGTACCGGAGAATGGAGAATCTGCGGGCACAGGGATTTTTGGTATCCATGGATGATTTCGGCACGGGATATTCCACCATGAACATGCTGAAGAACCAGACACTGGATGAGATCAAGATCGACAGGGAATTTATCCGGGATCTGGAGAAGGATAAGAGCCGGATCATTATCCGCAACACCATCGCCATGCTGCAGCAGCTTGGGGTACATATTGTGATCGAAGGTGTGGAGACAGAGGAACAGAAGGAGTTTCTTTTAGGCTGTCATTGTACAGATGTACAGGGCTTCTTATTCTACCGTTCCATGCCGGTTGACGAGTTCGACGGGCTGTTGCTTGCCCAGGAACAGAGAGAAAATATGGCAAAATAGACAAAGACAAAATATACAAAGCGCAAGACCGCATTCTGACTGGATTTTGAGAGAAAACCCGTCAGGATACGGTCTTTTTTTGAGCATTATCATGAAAATGGGGAAATAGTTTCTCAGGCATTGACATATCTTTGCAGAGGGAGTAATCTGCATATTACCGACAGGTCCTATCAGAGTCGGTGTCTTATGATCGGGTCATATTCGACCGGGATTCACATTACAGAAGAAGTGATTTGGAAGCGTTTGGAGGCAGGTTTTTAATACCTAAAGAGAACGATATTGAGAATTATATACAACGTAATAAAAACTACAATGAAAAGAGGGAGAAAATGGAAGAGGAATTACAGAGACTGATAGAAGATTTCCTGACGCAGAAACAGACGCTGTTATTACAGGTGAAAAAGGGAATTCTGGGAAAAGAAGATTTCCTTGCGGAAGCGGGAAAACACATAGACAGAAGCTATTCTTTTTCGAAAGAGAAAAAAGAAGCGCTGTTGAAAGAATTTGAGCAATATGTGTTTGGATATTCCAGGCTGTCACCGCTTATGGATGACAAGGAGATCTCAGATATCCGTGTGGTGAGCCACGACTGCATCCGGATCAAGAGACTGGGAAAACGTATGGACGCCGGAATCGCTTTTGCGTCGGAGAGAGAATACCGACAGTTTATTGACTATATTGCTGCCAGGAATCAGGTCAACATCTCGAATCTGAATGCCATTCAGAGGTTTACGGACACGGAGAGCCACCCGGATTTTATCTTCCGATTTACCCTGTCCATGCCGATCGTGAATACCTACAGTGAGCCATATCTCTGTATTCGTAAGGTTCCGAAGATTTTTCCCATGATGACGGAACTGGTGGAGAGGGAAATGATGGATAGGAACACGGCAGAACTCCTGGTGCAGAGATTCCGGCAGGGATCCACGCTGATCTGCGGAGGCAATTCTTCCGGCAAGACCACACTGCTCAATGCACTGAAAGAGACCCTTCCCGATGATATGGCGATTCTGGTGGCACAGCAGGCGGATGAACTGACGACGATCTGCCATCCGGATATGATGTTTCTGCATTCCCTCCCCGGTACTTCGGAGAGCAGTGTGAACTATGACCTGAAGCATATCAGCATCGCGGGTCTTACGATGGATGTGGACTTTTTCATTATCGGTGAAGTGAAAGGAGAGGAGGCGTTGTATCTGTTAAATGCTGCCTATACGGGACAGATCTGTGCCGCTACGGTCCATGCCCCGTCGGCTGACAGAGCACCGGAGAAGATCGTGGATTATGCCATGTATGACAGCAGGTATTCCCGTAATGAATTAATGAAAATGATGGACTGCTTTCAGACCCTGGTATTCATGGAACACTATAAAGTAAAAGAAATTTTTGCCTGCCTTGGCTGGAATGCGGAGAAAGAGAATCTGGAATATGAGAGATTGTTTTGAACAATACCTGAGAGGAGAAACGTATGATCATATACGCATGGATCTTTTGTTTAATATTTATGGGATTTTTGCTCCTTTTCGGTCAGATGACATGGCTGAAAAAGGTGCAGGAATTGTTGCGGCGGACAGAGGAAGGAATGGATCAGGCTTCTCATCTGCGGGCACTGGACAACAGACACCGCCTGATGGAACTTAGACAGAGGAACAGTATCTGGCGCCGCATGGAAGACACCTTACGCTACAGTGGACTGTCGAGAAGATTCCCGGGATGTACCGCAGAGAAATGGAGCGCCGGGAATCTCCTTGTGTATGCGGGAGTGTTCTGTATAACGCAAATGGTCGGCGGGGATGTGACAGTCTCGGTGGCTGTGGCGGGGAGCATGGCGGTTACGGAATGGATGGTCATGAATACGCTCCGGTTCCTGGAATTTCGTTCGGTGAATGAGGATCTGCTAAAATGCCTGAATTTCCTGGGAAATTACAGCCTCACTGCGGGGGAGATTACCTCCGTATTGGGACAGGTCAGCAAATACATGGAGGAACCGCTGCAAAGCGCAATGGAGGAATGCGCTTACGAGGCCCGGACCACCGGAGATCACTCCACAGCGCTGCTAACGATGGCGGAAAAAGTGGAACATCCCAAATTCAAAGAACTGGCAAGGAATCTGGAGATCAGCATACGGTACATGGCCGATCTGACCACGCTGGTGGACAGCAGCAGGCGTTCCGTGCGGGAATATCTGAGGACGGAGGAAGAGAGGAAGGGAATGTTACGGGAAGCGGCAATCAATATGGGGCTTCTGGCAGCCATGTCAATCTTTGCACTTCTGACGGTGGATCGTCTGATCGACGAATCGGTCTGGAAGATATTGTTTCAATCGTTTCCGGGGCATCTGGCGTTGGGCAGCTATGCGGGGATCTTTTTCCTGTTCCTGCGCAAGGTGTACGGATTCCGGAGATAAGAGCACGCCTGCACAGACCTGCAAAAGAGGAAAAGGAGGAAACAAGATTGAACTTTCGCACATTATGGATACCGCAGTTTTTGGGAGCGGTGCTTAGCGGAATATTTGTATTTCGACTGGGAATGGGCACGACACCGCAGACAATCGTGCATACATGGGAGGAACTGACAGGGCTGATCCGTGAGAATCAAAAGATCGGCAGCTGGAGGGAGAAAACGGAAAAAAAGCTGAGGAGCAATGGCGCAAAGTACCATTACGGGAAAAATATTACCGCCATGAAATATTTTCTGGGAAGAATCCTGCTGGCATGCGCAGGAGCAGTGGGAATGTCGGTGATCGGCATCGGATATGCGCTGCTTACCGCAGTACTTTTGTATTATCTGCCGGAGGTACTTATGGTGTACATGAACGAGTGCGACAACCGGAACATGCTGCCGGAGATCAAGCTGATCTATCAGGCGCTGGAGGTGCAGATCCGTGCAGGAATCTATGCAACGGATGCCCTGACAGAGTGTTGCCAGAGTGTCCGACAGCGGAGACTGCAGCAGGCACTGATGGAATTAGCCGGGGATCTGGTCATGCAGTCGGATACACTGACGGCACTATCTGATTTCCAGGGGAAGTTTGATAACCGACAGATCGATGCTCTGTGCATTACCCTGATCCAGGCGGGAGAATCCGGACAGGCAGTGGAACTGCTTCAGGATATGGGAGAACAGCTGAAAGATCTGGAACTGGCAGCATTAAGACACCAGAAGAGCGCACTGGACCGCAGTATCACGTTCTATCAGCTGGGAATGCTTGGTGCGACCCTGGGAGTGGTCCTGTATGCCTGCGTGGGATATATGTTCCGTGCAGCGGTGAAATTCTAAATAAGACCAAAACAAAAGAAAGCAAAAAGCAGAAAAA
>DJEP01000063.1:0-3812 GCA_002431915.1 Lachnospiraceae bacterium UBA5895
TCGTAATGTTTTTACAAAAATATCCAAAATTTCACAACTTCAGGCAAGCCATCAGACATCAAAGGATACATTCACCATCTCCGAGAAGGATGTGGTGCCGTCCAGTACATAGTCGGTAGCACTCATACGCAGGGTGCGCATGCCTTCTTTTAACGCTTCTTCCTTTAATCTATCGGCACCTTCCCGCTTGCTGATAATGGTCTTCAGCTTCGGAGTGATCTGCATGATCTCATAGACACCGATACGGCCTTTGAAGCCGGTGTTATCACATTTGCTGCAGCCACAGGGTTCGTAGATGGTTACATTTTCCTCTTCCTTCAGGCCCATGAATTCTTTTTCATCCTTGGTGGCCTGCTTGGGTTTTTTACAGAAAGGACAGAGTCGGCGGACCAGTCGCTGGGCAATAACGCCGATGACGGAATCCGCGATCAAGTAGGATTCGATCCCCATGTCCTCCAGACGGGTAATGGTGCTGGCGGAGGAGTTGGTATGCAGGGTACTTACCACCAGATGTCCGGTGATGGATGCCTGTACGGCGATGCCGGCGGTCTCCCGGTCACGGATCTCACCGATCATGATGATATCCGGGTCCTGTCGCAGGATAGAACGCAGTGCCGTCGCGAAGGTGAGGTCTGCCTTGTTGTTGACCTGTACCTGGTTGATACCGTCGATGTTCGCCTCGACAGGATCTTCTACGGTGATGATGTTCACGTCCTCTTTGTTCAATTCGCTCAGTGCGGTATACAGGGTGGTGGACTTACCACTTCCGGTAGGTCCGGTTACCAGGATGATACCGTGAGGATTTTTCAGGATATAGTCAAACTGTTTTAATTCGTAAGGTTTGAATCCCAGCTGGCTCTTGTCGCGGTTCAGTGCACTCTTCGCGGCAAGACGCATTACGACTTTTTCTCCGTATACGGTAGGCAGGATGGATACTCGGATATCGTACTCCACACGGTCTACCACCTGGGTGATACGTCCATCCTGGGGTTTTCTCTTCTCAGAGATGTCCATGCCGCCGATGATCTTGATACGGGCGATGATGGCCGACAGTACGTTGACACCGTATCTCGCTCTTTCATAGAGTGCACCGTCGATACGGTAACGGACACGGATAATATTTTCCATAGGTTCGATATGAATATCGGATGCACGCTGACGGACAGCCTTTTCGATCATGTCCTTGACCAGCATTACAATCGGGGAACTGTTGATGTTTTCCTCCGTGGCAATGTCTTCCACCACATCCAGTTTTTTCTCTTTGGCGTAGGCAGCCAGTGCCTCGGTTACTTCTTCCTGACCGAAATATTTATCGATCGCCAGCATGATGCTGCGGGTCGTGGCAACCACAGGTTCCACCTGGTAGTTGGTGATGATGTTGATATCATCGATGGCGTTGTAATCCAGGGGATCCGCCATGGCTACCATGAGGACGTTGAAGTTATTCTCTTTGAAAGCAAAGGGGAAGATTTTGTTCTTCTTCAGGACATTGACAGGCACCAGATTCAGTACTTCCTTGTCCACATTGGTGCTCTGGAGATCGATCATCTCCAGATCCAGCTGGCGGCTCAGTGCCCTCGCCAGGTCATCTTCCGATACGATGCCCTCATCTACCAGGAATTCGCCCAGCTTTTTGCCCTGACGTGCCGGATTGTCCAGCGCCTGCTGCAGCTGTTCGTTCGTGATGACACCGCTATTTACCAGTAATTCGCCCAGACGGACTTTTTTTCTGCCTGTTTCCATTGTTCTCACCTGTTACTTTTGTAGATATTTGGAAATATCTGTATAATTGTAGTGTTTTTTGGCTATAACTTACAAATATTTTGTCTCAATATGGGGTTATTATAGCATATTTTGAGTGTAAGTAAAATGTTTTTGGTACTTTTGTTTCAATTTCTGTGAAAAGAATTTTTCTATTGTTTTCTTCCGCATTTCACTGTACAATAAATTTGTCTTATTTATATTTTTTTCACATGCCGATTCTATGGCAAAATTCCCACCATTTATTGACTTTACGTACTATACGTGTTATTTTGGAAAGGAGAAGTAATCTATGCGCTTTCGCGAATTAGAGCGAATCATTCTTGACGATGGATGGTTTCTGTCTGGTGTCAGAGGATCTCACCACCAGTATAAGCATCCTTTAAAGTCAGGAAAAGTAACGATTCCCAACCACAGGGGTGATATTCCTCAGCGAGTTGTGAATTCTATTTTAAAGCAAGCAGGGTTAAAATAATAAAAGGTAACCCTTGAAAGGAGAATATTTATGAATTATGTATATCCTGCTATTTTTTACCCGGAAGCAGACGGAAAATATTCTGTCATTTTCCCGGATCTTAATGATCTTGCCACTTACGGAGACAATCTTGCCGATGCTTTTGCCATGGCTCAGGAAGCATGTGCACAATACCTGTTCACTTCTTTGAAAGACGGCGATGTGCTTCCCGCCCCTACTGCAATAAATGCAGTGAAATCGGACGATCCCACTGCATTCATAAATCTGATCTGTGTAAATTTAGATAATTATGCCCGTGCCTATGATGATAGGGCTGTTAAAAAGACCTTAACTATTCCGGCGTGGTTAAATACTGCCTGCGAAAACTACGGTATCAATTATTCCAAGGTTCTCAAAGACGCTTTGATTGCTAAACTGCAGCAAGTACAAATGTGATTCTATAGCAGTGTCACTGCGTATTCGCTGTCATACATTTTCTTAAGATTCTCTACACTGTTATATTGTTCTCCAATGCAGAATTCCTTGGACCAGGTCATGTAATAAGCCCAGGGGATTCTGCTTTTTTGCAGGAGTTCTATGTCCGGGAGGTAGCCGAGTTCTGCCAGAGCGGCGACCTTGTTCCGGGAGGTTGCGTTCACAAGTTTCTCATATACATCTGCATAATCTGTTGCCCGGTACTCCGGCAGGTAGACGTCCATAGATACCACATCTACGTAATCGTCTCCGGGATAGGCTTCCGGTATATCGCAGTTCCATACCCAGAGGAGGTTATGGAGATTTTTTTCTCCGGTGTAGTAATCAAACACCAGGCGGAACAGATCTCTTGCCACTTCTGCGCCTTGCGCTCCCCACCAGAACCAAGTGCCGTAGGATTCGTGGAACGGGCGCCATAGAATGGGGATCTGCTCCTGCTGAAACTGCTGTAAGATCTCAGCAATCACATCCATGTCATGATAGAAGGCTGCCCTCTCCGGAGTACCTTCCTGCAATACTTTTCTCGCATCGAAATCCGTGTGCTCGGTATAGAAGCTTTTATCTCTGCCGCCTAAGGGTGAGAACCAGTGGAAGCTAAAGGTGAGAACGCCTTCGTTTCCGGTTTTACGCTGTTCCTTCGCCCACTGCAGTGCCATCTCTGCGGTACCTTTATTTTCTTCCACTTCTTTCAGGCACTCCGGGGAAGCATCACTGTAATTGATATTCGGAGAATATGCCAGCAGTTCAAAGCCCAGCAGTTTCGGCTCTTTGCCGGTGGTCTGCCGAATGTACGCTATCTCCTCGCAGGGAATGGTCTGGGTGTGCTGACCGGTGATAATCTGCTGTCCTGCCACTCCCCGGAGATATTCCAATAATGCTTTTGCTTCTTTTGTTGCTTTTACATCCGCTGTTGTCATGTGCAATACTTTCCTTTCCATTCCGGAGGGCACAGTGCTGACCGTTTCGTGATCTGTGCCCTTCTTGCTCTTTTTCGTGGGCACAGTTCAAGCTCCTGGCAGTGCCTGTACCCTTCTTGCTCTTTTTCGTGGGCACAGACAAGGCTCGCAGCGGCTCCTGTGCCCTTCTTGCTCTTTTTCGTGGG
>DJEP01000063.1:3881-5132 GCA_002431915.1 Lachnospiraceae bacterium UBA5895
TGTACCCTTCTTGCTCTTTTTCGCGGGCACAGTTCAAGCTTCCGGCAGCGCCTGTACCCTTTTTGCTCTTTTTCATGGGCACAGGCAAGGCTCTCGGCAGCGCCTGTGCCCTTCTTGCTCTTTTTCATGGGTACAGTTCAAGTTCCCGGCAGTGCCTGTGCCCTTCTTGCTCTTTTTCGTGGGTACAGTTCAAGTTCCCGGCAGCGTCTGTGCCCTTCTTGATCTTTTTCAAGGGCACAGTTCAAGCTCCCGACAGTGCCTGTGCCCTTTCTTAAAAATTGTGTAGGAACAAAACAAGCTATCCCGCAAACCATAAAAATCTAAGGGTACGGAGACCAAATATCCGTCGCCATACCCTCAGTTTATGACAATATATCATTTATGGCAAGCACCAGTTCTGCTTTATACTTCCTGATAATCTGTGCCGGTGTCAGACTTGTTTTCTGCCGATTTTGCTGTTTCCGTCTTCTCCTTGGCGAAGCCCTTAGCCAGCATCTCATTGATATCCAGTCCGGTGGATTCTTTGATGCCGTCGGTGACCTGGGTCACGGTGGTCATGATGTCGCCTGCCAGCCTGCTGGAATCGCCGCCGAACATCTTGATAGAATCTACGTTCATGTAGCCCTTTGCCACAGCCTCTGCGATCTTAGGCAGCTGCTCGAAGTATACCTTTAAGGTATCCAGTTCCATCTGCTGTCTTGCAGCATCGCCATACTGTTTCATAGCTTCCGCTTTCTTCAGAATACCGGCTGCCTCTGCCTCTGCTTTCGCCTGGATGGCTTCTGCTTCCGCTTTACCTTTGGCTGCTACCGCAGCTGCCTCTGCCAGACCGGCTGCCTTGACTGCCTCTGCCGCCTGCTCCTTGGCGAATCTTTCTGCCTCGGATTTTGCTTTCTCAGCTTCTGCCTGTCTCTGGATCTCGAAGAGTTCCGCTTCCGCTCTCTTCTGTCTCTCATACTGCTCGGCATCTGCCTTCTGCTGTGCTGCATATTTGTTTGCTTCTGCGGTCTTCTTGACCTCAGCTTCCAGAGCTTTCTCCTTGATGGATACTTCTCTGTCCTTTAATTCCAGTTCCTTCTCCTGACGGGCCAGGTTTGCGTTTGCCGTGGTGATCTCCACAGTCTTACGCTGTTCCTCTTCCTGGATCTTATATGCTGCGTCGGCTTCTGCCTTCTTGATATCGGACTCTTTCTTCAGTTCTGCTTTCTTGATAGCCAGTTCGGTCTGCTTCTGCGCAATCTCGGTCTCGGC
>DJEP01000063.1:5262-23696 GCA_002431915.1 Lachnospiraceae bacterium UBA5895
AGCAGTGATCAGGTTGTTCTCATCCTCGATCTTCTGAATGTTGCAGGACTCGATCCAGATACCTAAAGCATTCATATCCTTCTGTGCCTTGGCCTGTACCTCATCACCGAAGGTCTTACGATCATTACACAGCTCCTTCAGGCACTGGGTACCGATGATTTCACGCATGTTACCCTGTAAGGAATCAGTCAGAGCGTCGCGGATCTGATCTTCATTCATGTTCAGGAAGTTCTTCATGGCTGCGTTAGCCATCTCTGTGGTAATTCTCTTGTTCGGATCGGCGCCTGCCACAACTTCCCCTTTGGCATTCACAGTGACATCTCTCTGGGTCAGGACTCTTACCTTTGCCACGGCATCAATATCTACACCAATGAAATCCTTGGTGGGGATATAGCCGTTGGTCTTGATGTCGATACTGATCTGTTTTAAGATCAGTTCATCCTTTTTCTCTAAAAAAGGAATCTTGATACCTGCGCGTCCGATCAGGACCTTGGGTTCTCTCTTAATACCCGAAATGATGTAGGCTTTGTTCGGTGATGCTTTTACATAACCGGATGCCAGGATTGCCAGA
This sequence comes from Lachnospiraceae bacterium UBA5895, assembly GCA_002431915.1. Lineage (GTDB taxonomy): Bacteria > Bacillota > Clostridia > Lachnospirales > Lachnospiraceae > Acetatifactor. The sequence goes on from DJEP01000063.1 coordinate 5,834, forward strand.
ATGGCAATGACCAGTACAACGATTGCGATAATGCCGATGTTAAGTTCTCCCATACGTACTCCCTCGTCTTTCTTTTGTAGTATATGAAAAGTTGCTTGTATGGTATGTATCATATCACACAAGCAACTTTGCGAACAGTGGTTTTTGTTACTTTTATAATATTGTATTGTTGCAAAAAAAGCACGATACCCTGCACCGGTTTCCTACCGGATCTGGGTCAGATCGTAAGGAGTTGCCTGGTATACATAATAATTCAGCCAGTTGCTGTAGAGGTTGTTGCAATGGGATCTCCACTGTAACAGAGGTCTCTGCCCGGGATCGTCATCCGGATAATAATTATAGGGGATCTGGATGGGCAGTCCCTTATCCAGGTCTCTGTGGTACTCATTGTTCAAGGTATAGCGGTCGTATTCCGGATGCCCTGCCACGAAGATCTTCTTGCCTTCCTCTGCGATAGCCAAAAATACGCCGGCTTTCTCGGATTCCGCCAGGATCGTCAGATCCTTACAGGCATGAATAGCCTCCGCAGGAGTCTCAGTATGGCGGCTGTGAGGTGCCATAAAAATATCATCAAAGCCCCGCACTAACGGCACTTTCCGGTTGGATACTTTATGAGAATAAACGCCAAACAGTTTCTGTGGCAGTTGTCTCTTATTGATGCCATAATAATGATAAAATCCCGCCTGTGCCGCCCAACAGATATGTAACGTGGAGGTCACATGGGTCTCCGCCCAGTCTAAGATCTGACAAGTCTCATCCCAGTAGTCCACTTCTTCAAAAGTGATATCCTCCACCGGTGCTCCGGTGACGATCAGTCCGTCAAAAGTCCGGTCCCTGATCTCATCAAAAGTAGTGTAGAATTTATTCAGATGGCTGGCGGGGGTATTCAGTGACACATGGGTCTTGGTATTCATAAAAGTCACATCCACCTGCAGTGGGGTATTGGACAGTGCACGCAACAATTGCAGCTCCGTGTCCTGTTTTACCGGCATGTTATTCAAGATCAATACCTGCAGGGGACGCATGTCCTGATGTACCGCACGGAATTCGTCCATGACGAATATATTTTCGTTCTCCAGTATCTCTTTCGCAGGCAGATCATTTTGTGTCTTAATAGGCATTTTATTTTCCTCCGGGTCTTTGTTTTATTCCTCGTAAGGAATGTTATAAGTTTTCAGGAAATCCTCCTCCGTCAGGATGGGCACCTGAAGTTCTTTTGCTTTTTTATTCTTAGAAGAAGTCGAGGTAATGTCATTGTTGATCAGGCAGGTGGTCTTGCCTGTCACGCTGCCGGTGACTTTGCCGCCTCTCTCCTCGATGACTTCTTTCAGATCATTACGGCTGGCGTAATGGTTCAGGCTTCCGGTCACGACGAAGCTCATGCCGGATAACGTCTGCGCATTTTCGTCCACCTTAGGGCTCTCAAGGATCAGGAACTGTTTCAGGTGTTCGATCTGCTCCAGATTCTCCGCATCAGACATGTATTCCGCAAATGCCGATGCCAGCACTTCCCCCACACCGGGTACGGCGCTTAAGGTCTCCACATCCGCCTGCTGCATTTTCTCCAGATCATAATCAAAATATCTGCAGAGCACTTTGGCATTGGCGACACCGATGCCTGCGATTCCCAGTCCGTAGATCAGTCGGGGCAGCGTCGTATGACGCGCTGTTTCAATACTGTCTATCATATTCTGATAGGACTTCTCGCCGAAGCCCTCCATCTGTGTGATAACTTCCTTATAGCGGTCCAGGCGGAACAGATCCGCATATTCATGGATAAATCCCTGATCGATCATTTTCTCCAAAGTTGCTTCGGAGAGTCCGTCGATATTCAGGGCATCACGGCTTACGAACAGGGTATACGCCTTGATCTCCTTCGCAGGGCATTTCTCATTGGTGCAATACAGGGTCTGTACTTCATTCATCTGACGGATCTCGGTAGGCTGTCCGCAGACGGGGCAGACCTTCGGGATCTCCACGTTGTCACTGCCGGTCAGATTCTCCGCAATCTGCGGAATGATCATGTTCGCCTTATAGACGGTAATGTGGTCACCGATCCCCAACCGTAAACTACGCAAAATGCTGATATTATGCACGGAAGCACGGCTGACTGTGGTGCCCTCCAGTTCCACCGGCTCGAAGATTGCCACGGGATTGATCAGTCCGGTGCGGCTGGCGCTCCACTCGATCTCTTTTAATGTGGTCTCACGAAGTTCATCCGCCCATTTAAAGGCAATGGAATCTCTGGGGAATTTTGCGGTTCTGCCCAGAGATTGTCCGTAACTGATGCTTTCATAGGTAAGAACCAGTCCGTCGGACGGAATATCATAATGTTCGATCTTGTGTTCAAAGTCTTCTATGGCAGACAGAATGTTTTCTTCCGTCACCGCCACATGTTCTACTACCGCAAAGCCCTGCTCCTGTAAAAAAGCAAACTGTGCCTCCTTAGAATCATGGAAATCCACATTGTCCGCTTTTACCAGGGTAAACGCATAAAATCTCACGTTACGTTTTGCCGTGATCTCATTATTTAACTGTCGTACCGAACCGCTGCACAGGTTTCTGGGATTCTTATATTTTGCTTCCGCATCGGTGATCTCGCCGTTGATCTTCTCGAAATCACTGTAGGTAATAACTGCCTCGCCTCGCAGGATCAGTTCTCCCGTATAGGAGATATTTAACGGCAGGTTCTTAAACGTACGGGCGTTATTCGTGATAACTTCGCCGATCTCGCCGTTTCCTCTGGTTACCGCTTTTGCAAGTTTTCCATCACGATACGTCAATACGATGGTGAGTCCATCCAGTTTCCAGCTTAAAATTGCAGGATTTCCCTGCAGCCAGTCACGCAGTTCTTCACGGCTTTTCGTCTTCCCCAGAGACAGCATGGGACTCTCGTGACGCTCCTTAGGCAGCTCATCCACGGCTTCATAGCCCACATTTACCGTGGGGCTGTTCGCCAGGGTAACACCTGTCTCTTTTTCCAGTTCCACCAGTTCATCATAGAGCTTATCATATTCATAGTTGCTCATGATCTCCCGGTCTTTGGCATAATAGCTCTCCGAAGCCGCATTCAGTTGTTCTACCAGATATTTGATCCGGTCTATTTTGGTAGACTGCATATTGTGTTCCTGCCTTTAATAGATTTATTTACGATTTAACATTCCGGTGTCTGTCAGAAGTGTTTCCAGTTCTTCTCCGGTGACCTCCCGCCACTCTCCGGGCTTCAGATCCCCCAGGCGGATGTTCATGACACGGATCCTTTTTAAGGATCTCACTTTCGCTCCGCAGGCTTCGCACATCCTGCGGATCTGTCTGTTGACTCCCTGAGTCAGTATAATCCGGAATGTATATTTTCCCGTTTTTTCTATCTCACACTCTCTTGTAGTGATATCCAGATCTTTCAGATAAATACCTTTTGCCATTTTCTCCAAAAAATCGGGTGTTATTTCTCTATCGATCTTTACAATGTATTCTTTCTCATGGCGGTTGGCTCCCCGCATCATGGCATTGATGAGGTCACCGTCGTTGGTCAGAAGGATCAGTCCTTCCGAATCTTTGTCCAGGCGTCCGGCATACGTCACCCTCTCCGGGCACCGGATCATGTCGGTGATCTTCTTCTGCACATGAGGGTCCCGCTCCGTGCAAACGACACCCACCGGCTTATAGAAAGCCAGGACTTTGCAGGTCTGTTTCCCCTGTAAAATCTTCTTCCCGACCTGTACGGTATCCGTCTCTTCCACCTGCTGTCCCATTCCGGCGACCTGACCGTTGACCAGGACTCTTCCCTGTTCGATCAGTTTGTCCGCATCTCTCCTGGAGCATACACCGCACTGTGCCAGATATTTATTCAGCCGCATCCTGCATCCTCTCTGCGGCATCCGCCGCCTCGAAATCGCTGAGGCTCTTCACCTTGGGGATTCCGTTTCCGTTCGCCACGCCGAGTTTGGCTGTCTCGTCCGCCAGTTCGTTGTATTTTACCTTGGAATGCGCCGGCACTTTCGTGAAACGGATCTGTATCTTCTCTCCCCATAGGCGCATGGTCTGTGCGTATTTCTGTGTCAGTTCATTTTTGCTCTTCCACGCACCGGTGACCCATTTTTCGATTCCCTCATAATCATACCGGATCTCAATTGCGCGAAAGCCGCTGTTTAGTGCAAACCGCACCGCATACATGGCTCCCAGCATCTCTCCGGAGACATTTCGCTGTTTCAGGGAGTCCGGGTTGTCGCCGTTGCCGTATTCCGTATAGATCCGCCCGTCGGGTAGGATAAAAATGCAGCCAAACCCGTATTTTTTCAATGCATCCTGATAGCTTCCGTCCACGTAAGCCAAAAGCTCTCCCGGTGCCGGGCAGTCCTTGCTTTCCGCATTTTCCGGGTATCTTCCCAATCCCTGCCACTGTGCCATAGTTTTGTCTGTCTCCTTTTCCTATCCGGTCTGTCACATTTATCGGATAAAGTTGGTCTTCTGTGCCGGTTCTCTCTCCGGGAAGTTCACACCGGCAGCCTTGCCTGCTTCAATACATTTTAACAGCCATGCCATGTTATTGCCCAGGGTACGCATGGTCTGCATGCCCTCCAGATCCTGTCTTACCTCTTCCGGGGTATTGCCGTGCACCTGGTTCCAGTACTGGCTGGATACCACCGGCATACAGTTGATGGTAAAATATTTGTTCAGCTGGTCAAAGGCTGCGGAGGCTCCGCCACGTCTGCAGCTGACGATGCAGGCACCGGGCTTGCCCTGGAAGATTGCACTCTTCCCATAGAATGCACGATCCAAGAAAGAAGTGATCATACCGGATGCCGATGCATAATGCACGGGAGATCCGAATACGAATCCGTCTGCCGTCTTCGCTTTTTCCACGAATTCATTGACGCCGTCCTCCCGGAAACATTTTCCGGTCTTTATACAGGCACCGCAGCCGATACAGCCGGCGATGGGCTGTACGCCCACCTGGATGATTTCTGTCTCGATACCGTTCTTCTCCAATGCTCCTGCCACCTCTTCCAGTGCGGTATAGGTGCATCCTTTTTCATGTCCGCTTCCGTTCACCAGTAATACTTTCATTTTATATACCTCTTCTCTTTTTCTTCTGCATATATCATTCGTTCTCTTCTTGCATCATTTGTATCCGCGTGCTACTATATCCGTAAATTATGGATTCACATGAAAGGAGCAGCTATGCCTAATAGAATCTCTCACTACCTGCTTTCCATACTTTGCATCGGCTGTATCATTTTTCTGATCAGCCGCTATGGTATACAGCTCTATCAGGTCTCCGGGCGTTCTATGGAACCCACCTATTCCTCCGGCTCTTTTCTTCTGGTCCAGAAATTTGGAATGCCCGAACGAGTTTCACGTTTTGATGTCGTTACGATACGCTCTAAAAATCTTGGAAACCGAATAATTTTAAAGCGCGTAATCGGTCTCCCCGGGGAGACTGTTCAGATTCTTGACGGAACTGTCTATATCGACGGCGCACCACTTTCAGAGCCCTCTTTTTTAGTTTCCCAAAATATATCCGATCCCGGAAAAGCATCTGCTCCTATTGTCCTCGGTGACAATGAATATTTCGTATTAGGAGACAATCGTCCGGAGAGTATAGACAGTCGTTCTGATAAGGTAGGACTCATTCCTGCGGATTCCATCACCGGAAAAGTAATTAATTTAATTTCTTTTTAAGAGCCGCTACCAGTTTTTCATTATCCTTTTCGTCTCTGATTGCGATTCTGATATAATTTCTGCCTTCAAATCCCCTTTTGGTGGACAAATCTTTAATTAAAATATTATCTTCATCCAGGAGATCTTCTGCCAGCTTTGTTGCAGATTCTCCATTTGTAAGTTCACAGAGCAGATAATTAGCCTGAGAAGGAATCACACGCAAGCCCTTCACTTCTGCCAATGCGTTTACGAAAGCTCTTCTTTCCTGCCTGAACTTATCCATAGCCGCTTTATAATCTTTGGCATATTTTTCATAGATCTGAAGGTAGAACTCTCCAAAGGAATTAATATTCCATATGGAGACATCCTTTTTCAATTTTGCAATCAGTCCCTTATTATCACCTGCTAAAATTCCCAGCCGGATGCCCGGTACTCCATAGCTCTTAGAGATACTCTTCATTACAAACAGATGCGGGTATTGTGTCAGAATCGCCTGTTCCAGAAGAGAACTGTCAATTTCATCTGCAAAATCCACAAAAGATTCATCCACAACGAGACAGGTTTCTCTTTCTTCTGCCCATGCAGCCAACGACAGGACATCTTTTTTCGGTATGTAATTGCCGGAAGGATTGTCAGGATTAATCAGCAGCAATGTTTTAATATCTTTATCTGCATAGTAATTCATCAGATCCTCTGCTGAATAAGAATAGTTTTCATTCGATGGCAGAAAAGCAATTACATCCTCTGCTTTTTTGCGATTCGGATATTCTTCAAATGTAGGCTTTACCACACCTATTTTACCCGGCAACTGCTCCATAAGAGACTTGATCAGCTCACTTGCCCCGTTTCCGACAACAATCTGATCCTTATGTAATCCAAAATCCTTTGCAGCAATCAGACTGTTTACACCCATTCCGGAAGGGTACTCTGTCAAAAGGATTTCAAAGTTGCTCTTCATTTCATCCACCAGCTTGCGGCAAGGGAAATAAGGATTCACAAGATAACAGAAGTCCAATAATTTTGGATATCTCCAATATCCGCCATATCGGCTCTGCATTCTCTTCAGTCGTTCTTCCTTAGTGGCAAACAATGTCTCTGCGATATCCAGATCCTGAACATCATCAATTTCATACCATTTTTCTCCATTCAGCTTAACAGCCTTGATCTGAGGATCATCCAGGAATGTAATAACTTTCAACACCTGTTCGTAATATTCATTTGTTCCAAGTGCCTTACAATATGCTTCCAAAAACGGAACATAATGTTTCTGAGAGAACTCTTTACTGAACTTATATAAATTCACAGTTTTATAATATTCGTCTGTTTTGCTAAAATCAAATTCTCTCTTACTTAAAAAAGCTGTAATATTGTCATCTTCATCCAGTGTAACGCAGGTTCCATCCATCCAGCTTTCAAACTTATCCACTAATGTCAACGACGGATACGGATGATCTACCAGTTTACGAATCACAGCTTCTTCATAAACAAGATCAGATTCCAACAACAGAGTATCATCCTCTACAAGTTTTTCCTTTGCAAGATATAAGGAATAGATATTGTTTGTCTTATAATACACATCATTATCAATAAACTCTAACGGGGTTTTGATATTTAAGCTTTCGACATAGCTTTTCAGTTTCTGCCCTTCATAGCCGATTACAAAAACAATGCGCTTAAGTCCAAGCTTTTCAAGATGTCCCAATGTCTTTTCTATCATGGTGACACCGTTTACTTCGACCATACATTTGGTAGCATTGCTTGTTAATTCCTTTAATCTTTTTCCCATTCCCGCTGCTAAAATAATCGCCTGCATACTCACTCATCCCTTCTTCTCATTTACGTGTTCTATTTATCAAAAACTTTTCCCGTAGGTATCATCGTTGACATGTCCTGCGCATGTCCTTTCTGCAAATATTCAACCATGTAATCCTCATTGCCAAACGAATAATACAAAAAACGTCTGTCTCTGCTATCTCCTTCTTTCCAGTCAAAAATAGCATCTGACTGCTCTCCATCCATCAATTTTTCATAGGCCTGCGGAAGATCCACGTAGCTGACCGGTGCCTGTGATACCTGCATCGTGTCATGGTTCTCACCTTTTCCCTTTGCCATAAAAAGCGCCGCCTGTCTCATGAATTGATCCTCATGAGTATAATCACCATTATAACCATGATCAGCCATAATAATCAAAGCTGTATTATCAAATGTTCCGCTTTTTTTCAATTCATCGATATACATGACTGCCAGGGTAAGCGCAGCTTCCGTATTTTGGCGATAGGTTCCGTCCTTTTCATCAATCACATTGCATTCTTTATCGAACATAAACGGCGTATGCGCTCCATCCAGATGAATAAATTTAAAGCGTTTATCTACTGCATCTACTGTTATCCCGGATTCTTCCAGATTCCGCTTGAATTGAAGATTCTTTTCCGTAAATCCGCTATACCCGCACTCAACGACGATTTCTTCATCAAATCCCGCCTTTTTCGTTACACAAAAACGCTTCAGGTCAAAAGGCGCATACCGGAAACCAATCAGTTTCAGTTCCTGTTTAGCCAGGCGTATCCAGGAATTCACTTTGTATTTTGCTATGATGATATTATCGAAATCAGAAAGAACACTTTCGTCCTGCGTATGAAGTTCATCTTCATACAGATCAATCAGATACCCCCGTTGCTTAAGATTTTCAAACAAAGAAGACTCTGTATACACTTTATTTACATATTCAGTAAAAGGTTCTTCATTCTCATACCAGTCTCCTCCCAGGATAAAGGGAATGGATCTTTTCGTGCAAGAATAAGCACCTGTCATATTCTCAAAATAAGTAAAATCTGAAAAGCTCTCTCTGTATTCCGGATGCTCAGTAAGCAAATCTGAAAATTCTCTGGAATCAACACTGTCTAACAACAGTATTACAAAATTCTCATTCTGTGACATCACAAATTCATCTTTTTCTGTTACATACAGCTGCGTTGATTTCTTGATTGGAGGGTCCGAAATTACTACACTGATTCCCGTTACTAACAACATAAGTGTAAGAAAAGCACTTACTAAAATAACAATTTTCTCCAGCATCCTGTTTTTAAGACAATAAACAGGAATACAATTATCGCACCGGTCACTCCCCATAAAATCAGGGACTCCCGACGAAGTGACAGATAATCATTCCAATTAATATTTGTGCCATCAAGCGGTGGCAGATTTGCTATCAGGAAATTTCCCTGGACATAGGTGCAGACCAGCAAAAGTAAGCCTCCTGCCAATCCGATTCTATACAGCACAGGATGTATCAACAACAAAACAGCATAGATGCTCACCATAAGAAGCAGACCGGAAATAAACATCCCCAATATAAGAAGCAATAATTTCCCAAAATCAAACCAGAATTCATCCAGATTCGTACAATATAATTCTATAGGTGCATATAAAAACAAAATAAAACTAATCGCCAGGGATAAAATAATCCCCGGCAATATTTTTTCTTTTGACAGTTTTTTCTCTGTAATGGTTTTATACACAGTCTGTCTCCCCCTGTATTGTTTATAATCCTGGATACTTATCGATTATATTCTCTTCCTGTAAGAACCATCGTGTCTCTGTCAAACGCATGACCTGTCTGCATATATTCCGTTATGTGGTCTTCATCCAGGAAAGAATACTTAAGGAAACGACGTTCTCTCACATCTCCTTCTTTCCAGTCAAATGCTGCATTGCTCTGCTGTCCGTCCAGCAGACGCGAATACGCCTCCTGAAGATCTTCAAAGCTGACCGGCGCCTGAGATATCTGCATTGTGTCGTGGCTTTCATTGCGACCTTTTATCATTAACAACGGACACTGTCTCATCCAGGCTTCCTCTCCGGATTCTTCCAAACTGCCGTTGTATCCATGATCTGCCATGATAATAAGTACTGTATTATCATAAGCTCCACTTTCGCGCAGCTTTTCCACATAATCTGCCGCCTCCAGCATTACAGCTTCCACGCTCAGTTCATACGTTCCCTCGTGCTCATCAATGATATTCATATCCTTATCGTAGATAAAAGGAACATGTGCTCCATCCAGATGGAAAAATTTAAATTTAGGGTTTGAATTCTCGGTTGTAATTCCTTCATCATCCAGATGCCCCTTGAACTGATAATCTGATGTAGTAAAGCTATAACTTTCCCCCGTATTTTCCACCCTGACCAATTCATCAAAAGCTGCAGATTTGAAAATACACTTTTTCTTCAATTCAAACGGTGCATATCTGAAACCTATCAGTTTTAATAAAGGTTTGGCAAATTTCGCATAAGAGCTTAATTTAAAGTCAACTCTGTACACATTACTGAACATTTTGGCAATATCGTCATTCATGTACAACTCAGTGTCGCAGAGTTCCATGTTATAGTCCTTCTCCTGTAACATCTGAAATAGCGGTGATACATAATACATATTTTGCATGTAATCATCGAACGGTTCATCATTTTCATACCAGTCGCCGGATAAAATAAAAGGAATAGAGCGCTTTGTACAGGAATAAGCTCCAACAGTATTTTCAAAATAAGTAAAGTCTTGAAACTCTTTTCCGTATTCCGGATGGTCTTCCAGTAATTTGGAAAATGTTCTGGCATCTACAGAATCCAATAATAAAATCACAAAATTCTGATCATCCGACATTACAAACTCTTTGTCTGCTCCGATCTGATAATGCGCTTTTTCCTGCAATACACCACTGGTAAGTGTAACACTCACAGCTGTCACAAGCAGCATCAGAGTCAGACCTCCGCTAAGATACATTACCGTCTTAGCAAACAATTCCTTCTTCAGAAATATGCACATGACAATCGTAATAATTGCTACGATCATCCAAAGAATGATGCCTTGTGTTCTCAAAATAGTATAATTATCCCAGTCAATTGTACTGCCGTCCAGAGGTGGAAGATTTTTTACCATAAAGTTGCCCTGGACATAAGTACTAATCAATGCAATAAATCCCCCTGCCAGACCTATCCGGTATGCGACAGGATGAATCATCCATAGCACAGCATATGCCAGACTCATGGCAACCGCACAGATTGCAAATAACCCCAGTGACGCAGTAAACAATATTCCAAAATCAAACCAAAATTCATCTGCATTGCTGCAATATAAATCTATCGGTGCATACAAAAACACCAGAAAACCAACAGCAACTGACAAAACAATGCCCGGCAGTAATTGTTTCTTATCCCGCTTTTTCATTTCTAAATAATTCTCCTGCTTATTTGTCCTGCTTATCTGCTGCCTGATCCAGCATGATGTCATCGGACTCTACTTCTTTATTTCTGTTCTCGTCGATTCCCAGGCTCTTGTCGATCTTCTTTTTTGCTTTTCTCCAGTAAATACCGGCTGCGGCACCTACTGCAATGATTACTCCGGCAACTGCCTGAATGGCATAGTTCATAACAGAAGGATCAATGTATGCATCTGCGGTACCGGAGAACAGTACTGCGAATGCTGCTGCGAAAAATGTTACCTGTGCGATTTTGCTTAATTTCTTCATGATTTTACCTCTTTCTTCTATTTTTTATCTATTGTAATTTTTGTTTTGTAGCTTATTGTTCTTTTGCTTTTTTGATCTGTTCCTGGACTGCCTGTACAATATATTTCGCACCTACTTCGGCACTGTTGCCCAGGTTATATACATACTCTTCCACGAATTTTTCAATTCTGTCATGGTAAGCATCTTTCTGTTCCAGCAGATTTCTGACCTTGCTTTCGGTCTCTTCTGTCTTCGCAGGATCCAGACGATCTCCGATAACATCACGCATCCAGATATTGATGGGTACGGTGTCGATCTTCTGATACTCCGGATTCATGACCTTCATGGGCGTATCCACGAATAATACCGGCTTGTTCGTCGTAAACGCATATTCATAAGCGATACCGGACCAGTCGGTCACCAACAGATCTGCCTCAAATACAGTGCTGTTGGAAGAGAAGTCGGTCTGAATCTCGATATCCGGATTATTCGCATAGCGCTCTTTCAGGCGATCCATCTTATCCTGCTGCAAGCGTACCTGCTGGGGATGAGGACGTACTACCACTTCATAGCCCTTTCCTGCCAGGTCATCCAGCATGCCTTCCAGACAGCTGTCCACAATATTGTCCTTCTGCCAGGAAGGAGCGATCAGAATATGTTTTTTCTCATGAGGTGTTTTATCTGCCTTCTTGTAATCTTCGATCATGCGATCTAACAGACAGTATCCCCAGTCGATCAGCTTTTTAGGAGGCAAAACATATGCCTCTTCAATTTTCCGAATCTCTTCTGTCTGATGTTTTCCTACGCAGTATACAGTATCATAATGATCCATAGATCCGGTACGCATGGTCATATTCAGACTGTCCATTCCATGTGGAATATAGATATATTCGATATCTTTTCTCACATAGCTGCGCTTAATATGAAAGTTCTCAATATCCGGCATGGTCATTACCACCACATCCGCATCCATCTTCATCATCAGTGTGATCAGGCGCTTCTCTCCGATATAGTAAGCACGGATCTTGTTCTCTTTTTCCGCCAGTGCGAAGATCTGGTCTTCCGGATCGCTGGTAATATAATGAATAGTCAGATTCGTATGGGCTAACAGCCATTCGATGATTCCCTGATAATATTTATAGAAGCCACTGCTCTCGGAATAAAATACCAGATGTTTATTCACCACAGAGAAGAAGCGCTTGAAATCCTTCTTCTCTCTCTTGGCGTATGGATTTTTCTCAAATAGTTTCTTCTTGCCGCCGATGGACTGCAATTCTTCCAGTTCCTGTTTGCTGGCTTCCAGTGCTTCGTAATCCACATAATCCCTGGGATTGATTGCCCAGTTCAGCAGATACAGCTGCAAAATGGCAAACAGGTTGCTGGCAATCCAGTACAGTGCCACACCTGCCGGAACAAACCAGCCCAGATATAAGGACAGACCTACGGAAATTGCCATCATGCCGTATTTGTTCAGTTTGGACTGCTCTGCCTGAATCACATTGGCCGCATTCTGCGCCACACATAACAACCATGCGGATACTCCCGCGGCAATGGGCACAATAATATCAATGCCACCCACTTCGGAAGGCACCCAGCTTAAATTAATCCCACAGAAGTCCAGAGATATCCCCTCTACCTGCTGCAGCATGGACGGAATATCCACACCGGCAAGGCTGCTTTGAAATGCAGCAAACTGCTCTGCATATTTGCCGCTCTTAATCATCTCCACAACCGTCAGCTGAATGGAAGAACTCTCGGGATTCGCCCCTGCAAGACTCACTGCCAGACTGTTAAATGCTGCAATCACATTCTGCGGCATATGTAACAGATAATCCAGCGGATGATAGATAACCTCTACCAGTCCCATCAGCAGAATAATCTGAACCGCCAGGGGAATCAGAGATGCCAGGGGATTATACTTTTCTCTCTTAAATATCTTCGACTGTTCGTCTGCGATGCGGTCCGCATCTCCGAAGTGTTTTGCCTTAATCCGGTTGATTTCCGGCTGCATTTTAACCATTTTAATGGAGTTCTTCTGTACCCAGACAGACACCGGCAAAAGAACGATCTTACTGATCAGTGTGAACAAAATAATAGCCAGACCGTAATTATGTACCACATAATAGCAGAAGTACATAACATATCCTAACGCTTCTGAAAGTATTCGCATGATATCTTTCTCCTTTTAGTCAATAGTATTAATTATATACATAATCCTGCATTTTTTCAACCTAATGTTCAAAGAACAGGCAGAATCTTCCGTTCATGGAACAAAAAATTCTGCCTGTCCGTTATTTGTTATTCTTCCGCCGGCTTCTCATAATATGCGAAGTCATTCTTTCCATTTTTTTTGACCTTATACATGGCATCATCCGCACATACGATCAGCTGTTCCAGATTGTCCGTATCCTTGGGATAACTTGCAACACCGATACTGCCGCCGATCTTATGTTTTGTACCGCAAAGTGTCACGTCCTTGGTGAATACCTGTCTGCACTGGTATGCGGTCTTCTCTACCAGCATGCTCTGGCTGCTGCGAAGGATCAGTATAAATTCGTCTCCTGCGAAACGGTAGGAAGTAAGTATCTGTGACTGCATGTCTTTCAACCGGTTGGCTACCTGCTGCAGTGCTTCATCTCCCGCTGTATGTCCGTAGGTATCGTTGATCTTCTTGAAATTATCAATATCCAGCATCATAACCGTACAGGGGATCTTCGCATCGATCAACTGCTCCAGATCCTTCATGAACTTACTGCGGTTCGGTAATCCGGTCAGGAAATCATGCTGAGACGCTGCCTCCATGATCTCTCTGGCCGTCTCCAGTTCCTGCAGCAGTTTTCTTCTGCGTAAGTTATCAAAACATACCCAGCACACAATAATGATCAGTGCCACGATCAACACTAATCCCGGCACGATGGCTTCCCGGTTCCTTGCAAAAAATCCCTCTTCATGATTGACAAATTCCGTATCTTCCGGAAACTGCCAGGCTTCCAGTCCAAACCGGCGCATAACATCCTCATCCACGCAGTAGACATTCGGGCTGTCCTGCACCACATTAATCTCTCCGCTGTCCGTGCCGTTGGCGATATCCATGGCAATCTGCGCCGCAATCTCTCCCGACTTATACATGGAGACTACGTTGCCGCCCAGCAATCCATCGCCGATCCCCGCTTCCACCATACGATAGACGGGAACCTTGGCGTAATTGACGATCATCCGTACAGCCTGTGAGCTGGTATATTGCTTGCCGCTGGCATCCTCTGACATAGAGATATAGATCAGTATCGTCTTATTATCTACTTTGCTGATTGCTCCCTGCAATCTCGCTGTTGTCAGTTGCGATGCATTGATCTCACTGAATTCCAGATTCGGATAATTCTCCGCCGCGCTGTAGAAATTCTTCCGCTCTGCTTCCCCGGTCACCGTATTGTCTAATATGGCAACCACCTTTGTGGCATTAGGATTCACCTTCAATGCCATATCAATGTTCTTCTCGACGGACAATTTTTCAAGGATTCCGGTCACCAGCGGATTCTTCGCCGCTTCCATGGCATATTCCTCATCGTTGACACCTTCGAACACAATTGGAATATTCTCAAACAGTTCCTCCCTGTAATCTATGGCAAACCGAAGTGCCGCATCGTCTCCCACAATGACCACATCATATGGATCTGTATTCTCCAGATGATACTTCAACATATCATGGAACATATTCAGTGCCTCTTCGGATGTAAATCGCTTCGTATCCATGAACTCATAATCAACAGTGGTATTCTCCTCCACTCCTGCCTGGATTCCTTCGATCTGCGTCTGTACCGTATCCCAGCCATAGGAATAAGCACTGATAAAAAGTACTCTCTTGTTCTTAGAATTCGTTCCCTGTGCCTCTGCCTGTATGGAGGTCGTTCCCATGACCCCCGCGCCTACGAGAATGAGCAGCGACAGCAATAAAGCTCTCCACTTCCTCATATTCTGTTCTCCCCATTTTCCAACAACTGTTGCCGTCTCTGTAGCAGTTTTTTCTAGTACTATTGTACCACATTCTATTTCTAAAACAAAGAGATTAATTTAATCTTGTGATAATTCCTTCTTCTTTTTTCTCTTTCAGTTTACCGCGGATCGCAGGCACTGCTCCCAGTACCACGAACAGATACAGCAGGAACAGATTCGCCACATAGCTGCCCACATCAATAATCTCTTCTGCCAGTGCATAGGATACCAGACGGTAGCATTCAAAAATATTGAAACCGGCCTCTCCGCCACCGGCATCCCGGAACAGAATAATCGCCCAGTCCATACGGTCTCCGAAATAAGTCATGACAATCATGATGATCACACTGATCACGATTGCTTTCTTCGTAAGCTTGCCGCCCAGCATCTCATAACCCTTCAGAACACATACTGCCATGATGGCACCGGACAGAGCAGCCACATAACCTAACTGGCTGAGTACCAGAATGCTCAATGCTCCCAGCAGAGAGCCTAACAGCGCACCGACGATACCGCCGATGATATTTTCCTTCTTCTGTGAGATCTGCTGCGCCTTCATGGCAGCATCACTGCGTATTTTCATCTCACAATCGGGACACATATGACGATATTCTCCGCTCATCTTCAGTGCGCCGGTCTCCACGCTCTGTCCGCAGATATCACAGCAGGGACTGTAACTATGGGCACGTAAAAATGTGGTCATTGCTGTAATGCACTCATTTGTGGCATTTTTTAATTTTTCCGCATTGGACTGTAATTTTACGCTGACCCAGATATCCATATTTTTCTGAGACAGATAGCCGATGTTCTTGTTACTCTTCACGAATTCCCTGACAGTCTTCTTATCAAACACGGAACCGTCTGCGCTTTTCGCCGCTGTATGTAATGTCAGGGCAAACGGCTGGTTATCGTCTGTGGGATAGACAATGAAGTCAAATCCGTCCCGTTCGCCGTGGAACAGGTTGTTCATCTCATCATAACGCAGTCCCGTAGCTGCCGCCACTTCCTGATAACTCTGAATTTTCTTTTTCTTATTCATACTCTTTTCTCCCCATCCTTTGTATTGTGAAACTATACTTTTCTTATTCTACACTTTACCGTACTGCCTTGCAACCCTATGAGCCTTTTTTGATCATTTTTGAGTAATTAAATCAAAAAACTGCAGGCTGGATCCTAAGATCCCCTGCAGTTCTGAATTACTTCTTATTTAAATATGTTTTAAAATGTTTTATATATGTTCTGTCTGCTGCTTCTTAGCACTTAATCTCAAGGTAGCCTAACAGCTTGCTCATATCATACTCTTCCAGTACGCCCAGGTTGGAATCATAGAACTTTCCATCGTAATGTACCAGATAATGGCAGAAACGTCCCATCTTCTCCATCATGATGCAGCACTTAGGCAGTACAGCGGGTCTTCCCTCGGTATATACGATGATATCGGTATGATCGATACCGTAGTAGTTCAGTGCGGAGATCACACGACCCATGGTAGCCTGCCACTCTCTGCAGTCCATAACGCTGATAACCTCTGCAATGGTAACACCTGCAAGCATTGCTACACATGCCTGACCGCACAGACCGTCCTCAGGCTGGATGATCACATTCATGCTGTCAATCTTACGGATAGGCTTCTCAAAGCTGTAAGGACTGTTCTGGTCCATACGGATCAGGGAACCGTTAACATGTAACAGGATCTTGTGAGTTACACCAAGCTCTACCTTTACTGCATCCTCATCGGTGATCACAATTTCATAGTTACCCTTCTCCTTGGGATGAAGTTCGCACTCAATGATATTGTTGTCCAGAACAACGTCTCCCTTGATGACTTCTCTCTGCTTACATACTTCCCATACATTAAAAGGAATCTGAATGGTATATCCGGCATCCTTTTTTTCTACTTTAGATTCAAAAAAATATCTCATGATTCATTCCTCCGTTGCTTTTGCTGTTCCCGAATATTCTCTTAAGAAAAAGATTTACGAAAGCGGTTACATTTGCTATTTATCTTGATTCTAGCAAAAATTTCCGCCCTTGCAAAGAGCTTGCAGGAAAGTACTAAAAAAAAAACATCCTGTCAAAAAAATATCAAAAAACGCCTGTATAAAACAGGCGCTTTCTAAAATCCATTGCATTTAAAGCCCCAAAATTGCAGATGTAACGCGGAAATATACCAACAGTGACATAGCATCCACAATAGTGGTGATGAACGGACTTGCCATTACCGCCGGGTCAAAGCCCAGACGCTTTGCAAGGATCGGCAGCAAACATCCGATGATCATAGCAATCACTACCGCTGCTATCAGAGTCAGGCACACGGATGCTGCCACCAGCACTCCCACCCGATCCAATAACAGTAATTTTAAAAAGTTCGCTGCGGAAAGTGTGATACCGCAGATCAACGCCACACGGATCTCCTTGAATACGACCTTCGGCACATCCCGGTATTCGATCTCGTTCAGGGACAATCCACGGATGACCGTAACGCTGGCCTGGCTTCCGGCATTACCGCCGGTATCCATCAGCATGGGAATGTATGCCACCAGTACCGCGCATACGCTTAACGCATCTTCAAAAGAAGAAATGATAGCTCCGGTAAATGTAGCAGACACCATCAGAAGCAGCAGCCAGGGAATACGTTTTTTGAAAGTCTCAAATACACCGGTCTTCATATACGGCTTATCGCTGGGCACGATAGCCGCCATCTTTTCCAT
>DJEP01000075.1:0-3125 GCA_002431915.1 Lachnospiraceae bacterium UBA5895
CCTCGGTAGCAGCGGGCGGCGGTCATGGCATCATAGACATCCGCAATGGCTACGATGCGGGCGTAAGGGTCGATCTGATTCCCTTTTAATTTCAGAGGATAACCGCTGCCGTCACTGCGCTCGTGATGCATGAGAGCGGCATTTTTTACATGGTCATCCACATCCTGAGAGATCAGAAGCTGATACCCGAGAGAAGGATGCTTTTTGATCGTTGCAAATTCTTCTTCGGACAGCTTTCCGGGCTTGGCAATAATGGAATAAGGAATCAGCATTTTGCCAACGTCATGGAACAGCCCACAGGCGGTGGCAAGCTCCACCTCTTCCCTGGACAGCTTCAGCCACCCCGCCAGAATATTGCAGATCAGTGCCACATTCAGACTGTGGGTAAAAGTGGAATCATCATATTCCCGCATGTTCTGAAGCATATCCAGAATACTGATACTGCCGGAATGATTCGAAACAATGGACAGTGTGTTTTTCAGAAGAGTAGAAACATCCAGTTTGGTGTTCTTTTGAACCACCAGATTCATGTTTTCCCGGAAAAGTTCCACCTCATTTTCAAAGTCTTCCTTGAAAAGCTGGAACTCCGGTGAACTTTTGATTCGTTCGGAATAAGAGGATTCGGTATCTGCGGAAGCTTCTTCGGATTGCGCCGGCTGCACGATATCTTCGGTAAAAATGGTAAGAATACCGTACAGATCCAGCTTGGTGATCAACTTGTCCGTAAGAACGGTGCCCTTTTGTACCAGAAGTTCATGATCCAAATCGTAGACGTTATCGGCTACGGTCATACCGGGAACCAGCTGGGTGATGGATAGTCTTTTCATAAGTCTTACACTCCTTATCATGAAAAGAAAACTTAACTGATTTTATTATAATAATTTTAGGTGGGACTGTCAATTTTTCAGGTCTGTTCGGCGTCCATATCCAGTTCATAAAATTTTTACAGTCTTTTCACGGCTCCTGCAGCATTGAAAGGTTGAAACATAGAGGAAAATCTGCTACAATAAGCTTTGAATTATGCGAAGACCCATGGACATTTGAGTGTCAGAAAGGTGCGGAAACGAGGCAAAAATGAACGTTATTGAGAAGATATTTGGCACGCACAGTTCCAGAGAACTGAAGCGTATTGAACCCCTGGTGGACAAGATCGAGGCACTTCGTCCTACAATGCAGGCACTTTCCGATGAGGAACTGCGTGGTAAGACCGAAGAGTACAAGAGGCGTCTGAACGATGGTGAGACTCTGGACGATCTGCTTCCGGAGGCTTATGCAACTGTAAGAGAGGCTGCAAAGCGTGTTCTGAACATGGAGCATTACAGAGTACAGCTGATCGGTGGTATCATCCTGCATCAGGGACGTATCGCAGAGATGCGTACCGGTGAAGGTAAGACCCTGGTGTCCACTCTTCCGGCTTATCTGAATGCTTTGGAAGGCAAGGGTGTCCATGTCGTTACCGTCAATGACTATCTGGCAAAGCGTGATGCGGAGTGGATGGGTCAGGTACACGAATTCCTGGGATTGAAGGTTGGTGTCGTTCTGAACAACATGACCTCCGAGGAGAGACAGGCGGCATACAAGTGTGATATTACTTATGTTACCAATAATGAGCTGGGATTTGATTATCTGCGTGATAACATGGTCATCTACAAGGAACAGCTGGTTCTGCGCGGACTTCATTATGCCATCATTGATGAGGTGGACTCCGTATTGATCGATGAAGCGAGAACCCCTCTGATCATTTCCGGACAGAGCGGTAAGTCGACAGCACTGTATGAAATGTGCGATCTGCTGGCACGTCAGATGAAGCGTGGTGACGATGTACAGGAACTGACCAAGATGGATGCCATCATGGGTGTGGTACAGGAAGAGAACGGAGACTTTGTCGTTAACGAGAAGGATAAGATCATCAACCTGACCGCCGCAGGTATGGAAAAGGTTGAGAAGTTCTTCCATATCGATAACTTTGCGGATCCCGAGAATCTGGAGATCCAGCACAATATCATCCTGGCACTGCGGGCCCACAATCTGATGTTCCGTGATAAGGATTATGTGGTAAAGGACGATCAGGTGCTGATCGTTGATGAATTTACCGGACGTATCATGCCGGGACGTCGTTATTCCGACGGTCTGCATCAGGCCATCGAAGCAAAAGAGCATGTAAAGGTGAAGAGAGAGAGTAAGACCCTGGCGTCTATTACTTTCCAGAACTTCTTTAACTTATTTGATAAAAAATGTGGTATGACCGGTACGGCTCAGACAGAGGAGACCGAGTTCCGTGAGATCTATGGCATGGACGTTGTAGTCATTCCCACGAACCGTCCCGTTATCCGTAAGGATCTGCAGGATGCCGTATATAAGACAAAGAGAGAGAAGCTGAACGCTATCGTGAATGCGGTAGAGGAAGCACATGCAACCGGACAGCCCGTATTGGTAGGTACCATTACCATCGAGGCCAGTGAGGAGCTGAGCAGAATGCTGACCAAGCGCGGCATCCAGCACAAAGTCCTGAATGCGAAATTCCACGAACTGGAAGCGGAGATCGTAGCGGATGCCGGTGTACACGGCGCCGTAACCATTGCTACCAACATGGCAGGTCGTGGTACGGATATCAAGCTGGATGACGAGGCAAGAGCAGCCGGCGGACTGAAGATCATCGGTACCGAGCGTCACGAGTCCAGACGTATTGATAACCAGCTGCGTGGTCGTTCCGGACGTCAGGGAGATCCCGGTGAATCCAAGTTCTATATTTCCCTGGAGGACGATCTGATGAGATTGTTCGGTTCCGAACGTCTGATCAGCATGTTCAATACCCTGGGTATCCCCGAGGGACAGGAGATCGAGCATAAGGCACTGACCAATGCCATCGAATCCGCTCAGAAGAAGATCGAGAGCAACAACTACGGTATCCGTAAGAATCTGTTGGAGTATGACCGTGTCATGAGTGAGCAGAGAGAGATCATCTACGAAGAGCGTCTGAAGGTACTGAACGGCGAAAGCATGCGTGACGTGATCTACAAGATGATTACCGACATTACCGAGAACTGTGTAGATATCTGTATCAATGATGATGCGGATGTATCCGAGTGGGATTTCAATGAGTTGAATGCCCTGCTGATTCCTAC
>DJEP01000075.1:3225-39131 GCA_002431915.1 Lachnospiraceae bacterium UBA5895
GAAGAAGCTGTGAAGCTCTACGAAGCAAAAGAAGCCGAGTTCCCCGAACCCGAAGCAATCCGTGAGCTGGAGCGTGTGGTTCTGCTCAAGGTCATTGACCGTAAGTGGATGGATCACATCGACGACATGGAACAGCTGCGACAGGGCGTAGGCTTACAGGCTTACGGACAGAGAGATCCGCTGGTAGAGTACAAGATGAGCGGTTACGAGATGTTCGATGAGATGACCCAGAACATCCGCGAAGAGACCGTCAGACTTCTGTTCCATATCAAGATTGAGCAGAAGGTAGAACGTGAGCAGCAGGCACAGATTACCGGTACCAATAAGGATGATTCCCTGCCGAAGGGACCCGTAAAGCGTGAAAACGCTAAAATTTACCCCAATGATCCCTGTCCCTGCGGAAGCGGTAAAAAATACAAGAACTGTTGCGGACGGAAAGCCTGATGCTTTCTGACAACAGTCTGAAGACGGTGCGGCAGCGCAGACAGACGGTTAAGATACCTGGGTATCAAAGTCGGCGTTTTTTGCCCCCGGCATCATAATAATAAAAAATACCAGAATAAGAAAGTGGGTGACGTTAAGTGGTTGAATTAGATCAGATGAAGACAGAAATTCTGTCCTACGAAACACCTTTAGCGGAAGTGAGGGATTCACTTTGACCTTGCTAACAAGGCAAAGCGAATCGAAGAAATGGAACGTGAGATGGAGGCTCCCGGATTTTGGGATGACCCGGAGCGTTCCAACCAGAAAATGAAAGAACTGAAGAACCTGAAAGATACCGTGGGAGAGTGCGATAAGCTTTCCACACAGTATGATGATATCCTGACCCTGATCGATATGGGATATGAGGAGAACGACGAGTCTCTGATTCCCGAGATCCGCGGGGAACTGGATGAATTTATTAAGGAGTTTGATGAACTGCGGATCAGTACCCTGCTGTCCGGAGAATATGACAAAAACAATGCGATATTAAAGCTCAATGCCGGTGCCGGCGGTACCGAGAGCTGTGACTGGTGCGGTATGCTGTATCGTATGTACACCCGCTGGGCGGAGCGCAAGGGCTTTACCATCGAGGTACTGGACTATCTCGATGGCGATGAGGCTGGAATCAAGTCGGTGACTTTCCAGGTCAACGGTCTGAATGCTTACGGTTATCTGAAGTCCGAGAAGGGAGTACACCGTCTGGTGCGTATTTCCCCATTTAATGCACAGGGCAAGCGTCAGACATCCTTTGTATCTCTGGATGTTATGCCGGATATTGAGGAAGATCTAGATGTAGAGATCGATGAGAAGGATCTGCGTATCGATACTTATCGAAGCAGTGGCGCCGGTGGTCAGCATATTAACAAGACCTCCTCTGCCATCCGTATCACGCATATTCCTACGGGAACCGTGGTACAGTGTCAGAATGAACGAAGCCAGTTCCAGAATAAAGATAAGGCGATGCAGATGCTGAAAGCCAAACTGTATCTGCTGAAGCAGGAAGCAAATGTAGAGAAACTGTCGGACATCCGTGGTGAGGTCAAGGAGATCGGCTGGGGTAACCAGATTCGTTCCTATGTATTACAACCTTACACGCTGGTTAAGGATCATCGTACCGATGTGGAGACCGGCAACGTGGACGCAGTGCTGGACGGCGGACTGGATATCTTCATCAACGGCTATCTGAAATGGATCAGCGTACAGGGAGATAAGAAGAATACAGAGAACTGATAAGATGACAAATAAAAACACATTCCGAAAGGCAGATGCCCCGGGAATGTGTTTTTATTTGTATGCAATGAAGCTAATACAGCTATGAACCGGCACAGCACTTTCGTTAACGGTGTTCGCCCTGCATCAGATCCAGGAAATACAAGGTCTGGGTCATGTTCATATAAGGCACCAGCCACAACGTTCCGATACCGAAGCTCAGCAGGCATAACAGTCCCAACGGCAGGAAGCTCAACTGTAGACAGAACAGCTCCCATTTATGCCCCTTCATAATGCGGAAGCTTAATTTCATCAGTTCCGCAGCACTGTACCGGGGAAAATCCAGTAACAGGTAGTAGGACTGGGACAAGCCCAAAGCCAGCGGAACATAAATACACATACCGATGATCATGAGCACAATACACAGGATTGCCATGGTAACGGCATCATACCCTTTTCCTGACCGCAGAAGAAAATAGCAGATATCAAACGGAAGGGTACATAACGTATTCAGCAGGATCAATACTGCGGAGATCCCCAATGATTTTTTAAATAAATACTGGAAGCCGTAGAACAGATTCGCTACAGTAGCGGGTCTGCTGCAGGCGGTATTCAGATAGAACAAAGTAATACCTGTCTGGAATACTCCGGCGAAGATGGACAGCAGAGTGGTGCAGGCGATCAGCAGGAGATATTCCGTCAGGGAAGTATCACCGCTTTCCCCCATGAGAACCCTTACGGTAACAATCATGGAAAAGGTCATGCTGACGGCAAAACTGAGAGAAAATACGATCAAACCGCGGCAGATGGACAACAGGATCGCATTGCCGTAATGTCCGGACATCTGATCCCGGGCTTTTTCTTTGAGCGCTGCTCTGGATGGATATTGTAACATAGAAAGCCTCTTTTCTTTTATTTATTTCAATTTTAACTATATTCGTTTTCAGCGGTTCCCGCAACGGAAGCCTCGAAAAACGTTATCGCATCTTACAGATAAGACTGCCAGAATTCTTCCATGCTGACACCGTACATCTGTCGGTACATCTGATCTAGCATATTCATATAAGCAGGATCGGTGAATACCGTAACAATACTGCTGACAGTGATGAAAATACCGAGAGCAAGTCCAACGCAGGACAGCCAGATTCCCGCGACACACATGCTGCTCATGTGCTGTCCCTTTTTCCTGGTCAGCATTGCGAAGAGGATACCGAGAGCGCCGGCGGGAATGGCTAATATGCCGGTACAACACATGACCAAAGAGCAGATACCGCAGACCATGGAAGCAATCGACAATCCTCTGTATTTTGGATCAACCTGTGGCATATTCTGATTCATTTCGTTATTCTGATTCTGATAATAATCCATAAGAATCCTCATTTCCGAACGGATGAATGACTTTTTACGTTTTCCGTTCATATAAATTACTGTACCATTTTTCGGTAGAATAAGCAAATGAAATAAAAATTAAAACATTGAGAAAACTTCGGATTTCCAGTATAATAAATCCATGCGCAAAACGAAAATGACAATCAGTCATCAGGAGGAACTATGGATATTATACAGAAAATCAAAGAAGAACTTCAGGTAGAAAAATGGCAGGTAGAAGCGGCTGTAAAGCTGATCGATGAAGGGAATACCATCCCTTTCATCTCCCGTTACCGTAAAGAGGTCACCGGATCTCTGAACGATGAGCAGCTGCGTAATCTCGATGAGAGACTGACCTATCTGAGAAGTCTGGAAGATAAAAAAGAGCAGGTACTGAAAAGTATCGAGGAACAGGGGAAGCTCACCGATGAGTTAAAGGAGAAAATTCTGGCAGCCCAGACACTGGTGGTGGTAGAGGATCTGTATCGTCCCTATCGTCCCAAGAGAAAGACCCGCGCCAGCATTGCTAAGGAGAAGGGACTGGAGCCTCTGGCAGAGTATATTCTGCGTCAGGATGCAACAGAGCCGGTGCTTGCGGAAGCAGCAAAATATGTTTCTGCGGAAAAAGAAGTAAAGACCCCGGAGGAAGCCTTACAGGGGGCGCAGGATATTATTGCCGAGATGATTTCCGACGATGCGGATCATCGTCTTTACATCCGTAATATCACCGTAGAGGAAGGCATTGTGACCAGTACGGCGAAGGATGAGAAGACCCAGAGTGTCTACGAGATGTATTACAATTTTGAAGAGCCTGTGAAGAAGATTGCAGGTCACAGAGTACTGGCATTGAACCGGGGTGAGGCAGAAAAAGTACTGACTGTAAAAGTCAATGCACCGGAAGAGAGAATTTTGCGTTATCTGGAGAAAAAACTGATCACGAAAGACAACGAATATACCACACCGGTAATCCGGGCGGCAATAGAGGATAGTTATGATCGTTTAATAGCACCTGCTATTGAAAGAGAGATCCGCAACGATCTGACAGAAAAGGCAGAGGACGGAGCCATCAATGTATTCGGTAAGAATCTGGAGCAGCTGCTGTTGCAGCCGCCTATCACAGGTAAAGTAGTCTTAGGCTGGGATCCCGCGTTCCGTACCGGTTGTAAGCTGGCTGTAGTGGATGCCACCGGAAAGGTGCTGGATACTAAGGTAATCTATCCCACTGCACCGCAGAATAAGGTGGAAGAGTCCAAAGCGGAATTGAAAAAGTTAATTAAAAAATATAATGTGGATCTAATTTCCGTAGGCAACGGTACGGCATCCAGAGAATCCGAGCAGGTGATCGTGGAACTGTTGAAGGAGCTGGACCGCCCGGTACAGTATGTGATCGTCAACGAGGCAGGTGCTTCCGTATACTCTGCAAGTAAACTGGCGACAGAAGAGTTTCCAAATTTTGATGTGGGACAGCGAAGCGCCGCGTCCATTGCCAGAAGACTGCAGGATCCCCTGGCGGAGCTGGTGAAGATTGATCCCAAGTCCATCGGTGTCGGTCAGTACCAGCATGATATGAACCAGAAGAAATTGAGCGATGCCCTGAACGGTGTGGTAGAGGACAGTGTAAATAAAGTAGGTGTGGATCTGAATACCGCATCCGCCTCTCTTCTGGAATATGTCTCCGGCATTAACAAGACCATTGCAAAAAATATCGTGGATTACAGAGAAAATAACGGGCGTTTTGTCAGCAGAAAGCAGTTGTTAAAGGTGCCGAAGCTGGGACCTAAGGCGTATGAGCAGTGTGCCGGTTTCTTAAAAATCCTGGATGGCAAGAATCCGCTGGATGCCACCAGTGTTCATCCGGAATCCTATGAAGCAGCGGAACAGCTGATGGAGAAGCTGGGACTGACTATGGAAGATATCAAGGAAGCTCAGAAGCAGGCGGCAGCGAAAAAAGCTTCCGGCAAGAGTAGTGCGGCGCAGGAGAGCGGAAAGACCGGTGCAAATAATGCAGCGAAGAAGCGGGAAGAGCAGAAGAGTAAGGCAGTAAGAGTGCATAATACCAACACCGCTATGGGTAAGGCTTTGGCTGCGGCCATGAGCGGCGTAACTTTCGACAATTCCGCAGAAGCTTCTGCAAAGAAAACTGCTCCTGCAGTGCAGAATGCAGCGAATGATGAAAAAGATATTTCCGGACTGGAGAAGCGCATTAAAAATAAGAAGCTTTTGGCAGAAGAGCTTGGCATCGGTGAGATCACCCTGACAGATATTCTGAAAGAGCTGGAGAAGCCCGGCAGAGATCCCAGAGACGATATGCCAAAGCCGATCCTGCGTAGTGATGTGCTGGATATGAAGGATTTGGAGCCCGGTATGATCTTAAAAGGAACTGTGCGTAATGTCATTGACTTTGGTGTGTTCGTGGATATCGGTGTCCATCAGGACGGACTGGTGCATATTTCACAGATCACCGACCGTTACATCAAGCATCCCTTAGAGGCAGTCAGCGTCGGCGATATCGTGGATGTGCAGGTGTTGACCGTAGATGTGGCGAAGAAGCGCATCGGTCTGACCATGAAGATTTGAGACCGGGATTGTGGGAGTGCGTAGCACGGAGCAATCCGTAGGCATAAGAAGACAGGGACAGCAGATAACGGCTGTCCCTGTTTTGGCTTCATCAATTATGCTCTGTGCCCGGTCTTGATAATGGGGCTTAAAGGTTTGTAGATTAATAAAGTAACGATAGATACCAGCGTTCCTTTGATGAGATTCATGGGAGCCACACATGCCACCACGAAACTTACGATGCTGCCTTCCTTTGCCAGCGGATTGACCTCGGTTCCCATAGCCAGGATGGCATCCAGGGGCATCCCGTAGAACTTGGAGAAAGCGGGAAGCAGATATACGGCATTGAATGCGGTGCCGAAGATCGTCATGACCAAAGTACCGGCGATGCAGGCGATGACGGCATTTTTCTTCGTCTTCTTAAAAGAATATACGGCGGAAGCCGGCAGGATCAGGCTGCATCCTACCACGAAGTTCGCCAGATCTCCGATGAAAGCGGTGGAGGTACCCTTCACACAGAGCTTCAGCAGGATCTTCACAAATTCCATCATGACGCCGGCTACAGGACCGAAGGCGAAAGAACCAATTAAGATCGGCAGTTCACTGAAGTCCATTTTATAGAAGCCGGGGGCGAAAAAGATGGGGAAGTCCAACACATGCAGGATCATGGCGATGGCGGAGAACATACCGATCATGGCCAGTTTCCTCGTATTGAAGATTGGCTCCGAGATACCGTTTTTCTTCTGAGCACCCTTTTCCAGCGCTACTGCCACCAGGAAACACCCCACGATGACAGCCAGGAAGATTACGACATAAGCTACATTTTCAGTTACGGTTTGCAATAATTTGTTCATTTCAGAACTCCTTTCCTATGTGAAAATTCAAGGAAAGCCTTCAAAAAAAGCCCCGGAATCCAAAGACTTCCGGGGCGTAGGTATCACAAAAAGAACATAAGTGACACGTCTTCTTTCATCCAGACTGTACTGTTGGTTCCGGATTTACACCGGATCAGCCGCAGAAAGTATCTGCGGGTCGCGGACTTAAGGATAACCTATTACCGCCAGTAGGGAATTGCACCCAACCCTGAAGAACTTTACCTTATGAACGGAATATAACACTTTGTGAAATAAAAGTCAATATAGAAAATCTTTAGAATTTTCCCAATATTTTTTTCGGATTTCTCTGATAGAGTATCTGGTATCGGAATACATATAAAAGGTGTTGACACTTCAAAATATTATTGTATTATGCAAATAGTACAATGACACAATTGAACGAGGTCATATCTGTTAGAAATGGGAGTATGTGAGAAATGAGTGCGTTAGTAGAGATCAAAGATGTATGTAAGGTCTACAATCCGGGGGAAAATGAAGTGCGTGCCCTGGATCATGTCAGTCTGACCATCAACGAACAGGAATTTGTGGCAATCATCGGACATTCAGGAAGTGGAAAATCCACGCTGATGAATATGCTGGGCTGTCTGGACGTGCCCACCAGCGGAGAATACTGGCTGCACGGACAGGACGTGTCGGCGCTGACCGATGATGAACTGTCCGACATCCGGAACCGGGAGATCGGATTTATCTTTCAGGGATTTAATCTGATTCCCAATCTGACGGCGCTGGAAAATGTGGAGCTGCCGCTGATCTACCGGGGTGTTGCAAGAAGTACGCGGGAAGAATTATCCAGAGAAGCTTTAAAAAAAGTAGGTCTGGAACATCGTATGGATCATAAGCCTTCGGAGATGTCCGGCGGTCAGCAGCAGAGAGTGGCAATTGCCAGAGCCATAGCCCAGGCACCACCGGTGATCCTGGCGGATGAGCCTACCGGTAACCTGGATTCCAATTCCACGAAGGAAATCATGGACATCCTGAAGGGATTACATAGCGAAGGAAGAACCGTTATTCTGATCACACATGATAATGAGATCGCCGCACAGGCGAAGCGGGTGATCAAGATCAGGGACGGGAAAGTGGAATCCGATTCCGGTCAGACTGTTCCGGCGGAGGAACTGCAAATGACAGACGTGTAGTGTGAAAGTATGAAAAGCATGAAATAGAAAGGATCATGAGTGAAGGATCATGGAACAACAGGAAAAGACAGAACAGGCACTGGATGCAAAAGAAATCAAGGAAACGAAGAAGGAAGAAAAGAGAAAGCTAAAAGAAGCAAAAAAGAAACAGAAGGCAGGTAAAACTGGGAAAAAACATAAAAAAGCACCCGTTATCATTGCGACTATAATAATCATATTGATTGTGATCCGTATGGTAAGCTGTGCATTTTCCGGAAATGCAGGTGTAATGGTAAGCACCACCAATGCATTCCGTGGAGATATTGAGCAAAGCGTCAGCACCAGCGGTAAGGTAGTCAGTGAAGAGAAGGAAATTCTGTTCGCTCCGGTCGGCGGCAGATTAAGTGAGATCAACGTTGCAGCCGGCGATGCGGTGAAGACCGGGGATGTGCTGATGACCTATGACATGGATCAGATGGAAGAACGCCT
Source organism: Lachnospiraceae bacterium UBA5895 (assembly GCA_002431915.1). Taxonomy (GTDB): domain Bacteria; phylum Bacillota; class Clostridia; order Lachnospirales; family Lachnospiraceae; genus Acetatifactor. The sequence continues at coordinate 11,342 of DJEP01000075.1, forward strand.
GCAGGAGGCGGCGTTACAGCAGACCAAGAGCAGCGCTTCCTATAACAGCACCATGACAGAGAACAGCAAAAGCCAGGCAAAGCTGAATGAGGCGAACACGAACCTGGCAGTCCTGGATCAGCAGCTGACAGATTATAAGGCTTATCTGAAGGAACTGCAGGATAAACTGGCAAAGAGTCAGAGAGAGACCCAGAGACAGTTATCCGAAGAAAGCTACGAATTATCCAGAAAGTCCGCAGACTTAAGCAAGGAACTGCAGGATTCTTCCACCAGTGCAGACCGTGCGAAGGAGATCAATAAGGAACTTCAGGACATCAGTGCCAGCCAGGCGAGAAATTCCTATGTGCAGTCCATTGCAAGTTCCAGTGATTATGTAGTGAATATGCAGAATGAGATCGCATCCGTACAGGAACATATTACGGAGTGTGAAAATTATAAGGCGCAGATGCAGAGCCAGAAGGGCACCAGTGAGAGCACAATTTTAAACGGTTATCAATCGGAAGCTTACGCAGCAGACAGAGATCTGGCACAGCTGACTTATAAGCAGGCAGAGGAACAGTATTATTCCGCGAAGAAGGGAATAGTAGCAGATTTCAACGGTATTGTAACGGAATGCACCGGTGTCTCCGGTGCCAGCGTGGCAGAAGGGGCACAGCTGATCACCTTAGAGAGCATCGAAAATGTAAAGGTGACCTTCGATGCTTCCAAGTCCGATGTGGCAAAACTGGAAATCGGGCAGAAGGTAGATGTTACCATCTCCGGCAATAAATATGAAGGCAAGATCAGCAAAATCAATCGTATGGCAACACTGAATGCGTCCAACACTCCCATGGTAGGGGTGGAAGTACATCTGACAAACCCGAATGACAAGATTATCCTCGGATTGGATGCAAAACTGACCGTACATACCGACAGTGCGCAGAATACATTGTTGATTCCGGTAGAAGCCATCAATGCGGATAAAAACGGAGATTTCCTCTATGTGATCGAGAACGGCATGGTAGTTAAGAGAGCAATCACCTGCGGCATCTCCTCCGATGAATACACAGAAGTCCTGGATGGTATTACCGAGGAAGACCAGATCATTGTGAACAGCCTCACAGGTATCAGCCTGGAGGAGGGCATGGCAGTAACGGCTGTGCCTATGGAACAGTAGGAGGCGGATCCATGACACAAGTATGGGAATACATCAAAATTGCATTGATGAATATCCGCAGTAATAAGGGACGTTCGATTCTGACTATGCTGGGCATTATCATAGGAATCTCTTCTGTGATCATGATTATCTCCATAGGTAATGGCGTGAAAAGCGGCATCAATGGAGAACTGAATTCCATGGCAGGCGGTCAGATAGCGGTCTATAGCAATAATACCGCGGAAAACGGTACGGAAGTGGTATTCACAGAAGATGATATGGATGCTATTTTGGAGAAGGTTCCAAATGTCAAGGCAGTAACTCCTTCCTGGAGCTTTGGCGGAAGCGCTACCGGTAGAAAAGGTACTTTTGACGCCACAGCGACATTCGGTAAGGCGGGGCTGGAATATTCCAGCCAGGATCCTATTATTAAGGGACGCTACTTTACCGATTCGGATTATTATACGGCAAATAAAGTCTGCGTTATTACAGAGAGCAGCGCGAAAACATTGTTTGGCAATACCAATGTGATCGGAATGAGTTTTGATTACACGTTGTATGGCGTGACACAGGAATATACCATCGTTGGCATCCGGAAGGACAATGCATCGAAATTTTTCGGAACCGGAGGGATCAATACCGTGACGATGGAGGCACCGATCTCCACCATTTCCGAAGGGTATGGGTTCTATGTGGACTATACGGATCTGCTGATCGTCAGCGACGGTGCGGAAAATGCCTCTCAGGTGGCACAGGATACGGTGCGGCTGCTGGAGAACCGGCATGATGTCAGAGGACAAAATGCCATTTCCGTACAGAATTTCAATGATATTATGAGTCAGATGGATCAGATTTTAAGCTATATTACGATCTTCGTGGTATTTGTGGCCGCCATCTCTCTGCTTGTCGGCGGTATCGGTGTTATGAATATCATGCTGGTGTCTGTCACGGAACGTACCAGGGAGATCGGTATCCGGAAGTCTCTGGGAGCTAGAACCGGCTCCATCCTGCTACAGTTCCTGTCAGAATCCGCCATCATTACGCTGCTGGGAGGACTGATCGGTATCCTGATCGGCGTAGCCGGAGCTTTCGGCATCTGCAGCCTGATCGGATTTACCGCGAAAGTAAATGTGGGCACGGTGCTGGGAGCCAGCCTGTTCTCTTCCGCAGTAGGTATTTTCTTCGGAATCTATCCGGCAAAGAAAGCCGCAAAATTAAGCCCTATCGAAGCATTACGGCATGAATAAAACATAAAAAATCAAATCATAATTAAATAAAACAAATAATATTAGAACCGCAGGTGACAGATATTGGAATCCCTGCGGTTCTTTACTTGCTTTTTTAAAGGAAAAAAATTATAATGTTTTTATAGTATGCAGTTCTATGCGCAGTCGGCAGACAGTGGGATTGTATTCTATGAGCAGGCTCATGTGGGTTTAGACCTTTTGGACCTGGCATCGTATTATATTATTATAAGGAAAGAACGCGTTATGGTAGAATTTGACGTGAAGATGACGGCGGGGGATTTATACGACTTTTTATTGCGGCATAATTATAACAGTTTGTCCGGGCTTTTGGCATCAATACTCGGCGCACTGGGAGTGATCGTGGGACTTTCCACTCATTACTGGATCTATCTGATCCTGGGAGTGGTGATCCTGGTATATCTGCCCTGGGCACTTTTAATTAAAAGCAAGCAGGCGGTGGTGAGCAACCCCATTTTCAAGGAAACGATGCATTACACCCTGGATGAGAACGGCATTTCCATGACCCAGGGAGAGACCACCGGTACTCTGAAATGGGAGGATTGCCTGAAGGCGGTGTCCACCGGACGCTCCATCATGGTGTATACGGCGAAGAATGCTGCAACGATTTTCCCGAAAAATCAGCTGAAAGATAAGACAACAGATGTTATCGAAATGATTTCTACGCATATGCCTCCCGCAAAGGTGAAGATCCGCAGCTAGAAGCGCGATAAAGCAGAGACTATTCGGAAAGCAACAGCAACGGACATTACGATGTCCACAGAAAGCGTAAGAGAAATGACAACAGGTGATTCAACAACGAACAAAGAATTTCAAAAAGAAATCATAGAGACCCACAGTGCGCAGGAGACTTTTGCACTGGGACAGCGGATCGGCAGGGAGACACTTCCGGGGCAGGTCTACACCCTGATCGGTGATTTAGGTGTGGGGAAGACTGTATTTACCCAGGGGGTAGCGGACGGTCTTGGAATTACGGAACCGGTCAACAGCCCTACCTTTACCATTGTACAGATTTATGAGGAAGGCCGCATGCCCTTTTATCATTTTGATGTCTACCGCATCGGAGATGTGGAGGAGATGGAAGAGATCGGCTATGAGGACTGCTTTTACGGCGAGGGACTGTGCCTGATCGAATGGGCGAATCTGATCGAAGAGATCCTGCCGGAGCATTACAGACAGGTGACTATAGAAAAGGATCTGGAGAAGGGCTTTGATTATCGCCGGATCACGATTGAGGAGATGACTACCGTATGAAAATATTAGCTTTGGACAGTTCCGGACTGGTGGCAAGTGTCGCCATCGTGGAAGACGATGTCCTGATCGCAGAGTATACCACAGATTATAAGAAAACACATTCCCAGACATTACTTCCGATGTTGGACGAGATCCGTCAGATGATCGATCTTGATCTGCATACCGTGGATGCCATTGCCATCTCCGCAGGACCCGGCTCCTTTACCGGTCTGAGGATCGGAGCGGCGACAGCAAAGGGTCTGGGCCTGGCACTGAATCTGCCGTTGGTGGAAGTGCCGACACTGGAAGGACTTGCTTTTAACCTCTGGGGTACGGACAAGCTGGTATGTCCCATTATGGATGCCAGAAGGAATCAGGTATACACCGGAATCTATGAATTTCGTAAGGCGGGAGCAGAGGAGGAAGGCTGTGAACAGCAGCTTGTGATGCACTGCATTAAGGAGCAGTGTGCAGCTCCCGTAGATGAACTGGTAGAGGAACTGAACCGCATGGGAAGAGAAGTGATCTTCCTGGGAGACGGTGTTCCGGTATACCGGAAGCAAATTACAGAGGGAATGAAAGTTCCGTTTTCCTTTGCTCCCGCAGCTAATAACCGACAGCGGGCAGCCAGTGTGGCTTCTCTCGGAGCCATCTATTATGCACAGGGGAAGACGGTGACTGCTGCGGAGCATAAGCCAGAATATCTGCGTAAGAGCCAGGCAGAAAGGGAACGGGAAGAGCAGGAGAAAGCCGCAAAAGAGGCACAGGCATGAAGATAGAGGTTCGCCCCCTGCGGGATACAGATATCGAAGAACTAAGCCGGATCGAAGCCGCATCTTTCAGCATGCCCTGGTCGGCAGAGGATTTCAGAGGGCTTCTTCTAAGAGACTATTGTCTGTATGTGGTGGCGGAGGCAGACGGGCATATCGCAGGCTGCGCCGGATTGACGGACAGTTTTCATGAAGGTAATATCGACAATGTGGTGACGGCACCGGAGTACCGGAACCTGGGAGTAGGCAGCAGGATGCTGGAAGAACTGCTGCGGCTGGGTGCAGAGCGCGGTATCACGGCATGTACTCTGGAAGTCAGAGTGAGCAATGCTCCGGCAATCCGCTTATATGAAAAGTTTGGTTTTGTCTCGGAAGGGATCCGTCCCCGATTTTATGAGAGACCTACAGAGGATGCCATGATCATGTGGCGTCGTTAACAAGTATTACCACCACTTTTTCGGCGATTTATTTGCTATGATAGTGAAAGAGGAAACTGTTTTTACAATCAGAAAGGTGGAAGGTAAGATGCGAAAGTCAGAAAACGGAAAATTAACACAGGTAATATGTAACGGCTGCGGCAGAGAACTGAAAGTCGAGAAGGAGATCCTTCGGGAAGGCTGCTTTTCCGCAGACGTCAGATTTGGATATTTCAGCAGAAAAGATGGGCTCAGACATAAATTTGATCTGTGCGAAGACTGCTATGATAAATGGATCTCGTCTTTTGCGATTCCCGTAGAGGAGAGTACGGAGACAGAGATGCTGTAGAGACAGCAGATTGCGAGGAAGAATGTTAGACGTTTGCTTATTGGGAACCGGTGGAATGATGCCCCTGCCTTACAGGTGGCTGACCTCCCTGATGATGCGCTATAATGGGAAAAGTATTCTGATCGATTGCGGAGAGGGCACCCAGATCGCCATGCGTGAGAAGGGCTGGAGTCCCAACCCCATTGATATCATCTGCTTTACCCATTTTCATGCGGATCATATCAGCGGCCTGCCGGGGATGCTTCTGACCATGGGAAATGCGGAGCGGACAGAACCGCTATTGCTGATCGGACCGAAAGGGCTTACCAAAGTGGTGGCTTCCCTGCGGGTGATTGCACCGGAGCTTCCCTTTGAGGTAAAATGTCTGGAAATTACGGAAAATGCGCAGACTTTTTCTTTTGAAGGTTTCCGGCTGGAAGCGTTCAAGGTAAATCACAATGTTCTCTGTTACGGCTACAGTATGGTGATTGACCGCGCGGGTCGATTCGACAAAGACAGAGCCATGGAGCAGGAAATCCCCATGAAATTCTGGAGCCGCCTGCAAAAAGGTGAGACTCTGGAAGAGAACGGCAGAGTATTTACACCGGATATGGTACTGGGAGCGGAACGTAAGGGTTTAAAAGTGACTTACAGCACCGATACCAGACCTACGGAGAGCATAAGGCAGAATGCCAAAGGTGCGGATCTGCTGATTCTGGAAGGCATGTACGGAGAGCCGGACAAGCTGGCAAAAGCCAGAGAGCACAAGCACATGACCATGTACGAGGCGGCGAAGATAGCAAAAGAAGTGGAAGCGCCGAAATTATGGTTGACCCACTACAGCCCGTCCATGACCAGACCGGAGGAGTTCATGGAGGATGTGCGGAAGATTTTTCCGGCGGCTTATGCGGCGAAGGATGGCTGGACCATGGAACTGAAATTTGTTGAGGGAGAGTGAGCGATCTTATGAAGAAAACCAACACATCCGTGACTAAGATCACAGTCTTTTTCATCTTCTTACTTGTGCTGGTGGTAGGATATTATGCGTACCTGTCCGGAACGCACCGCGCTGAGCAGCAGGAAGCGGTCATGTCGGAAGTGGATACGGCACTTGCCAGGGACCTGGACAATAATTACCCCGCTACGCCCAAGGAAGTGATCAAATATTACAATGATCTGATAAAGTGCTTCTACAATGAAGAATGTACAGCGGAAGAACTCCAGGATCTGGGCAGAAAATCACTGCAATTATTTGATGAGGAACTTCGGGAAAACAATGAAGAAGATACCTATCTCATCCGGTTGCAGGGGGAAGTGCAGAATTATAAGGACAACAAGAGAAAAATAACAAGTGTTTCTCTTGCACCCAGCACAAATGTGGACTATTATTCGGTAGACGGATATTCTTTTGCAAGAATTGCCTGTGGCTATACCATGACGGAAAACGGCAAAAAGACTTCTACCGTGGAAGTATATCTGTTACGCAGAGATGACAACCACAGATGGAAGATCTACGGCTGGGAGACGGCGGATGAGCTGAACAGCAATCTGGAACAGACAGACAATAATTAAGACAAAGCAGGCAGAAAAATGGCAGAGACAGAAAAGCAAAAAGACATTTATATTTTGGGAATCGAGAGCTCCTGTGATGAGACGGCGGCATCGGTGGTAAAAAACGGCAGAGAGGTGCTTTCCAATGTGATTTCCTCCCAGATTGCCTTACATACCTTATATGGCGGCGTGGTGCCGGAGATCGCATCCCGCAAGCATATCGAGAAGATCAATCAGGTCATTGAGCAGGCACTTGCCGATGCCCATGTGACACTTGACGATATCACGGCGATTGCAGTGACCTACGGACCGGGACTGGTGGGAGCGCTCTTAGTCGGTGTATCCGAGGCGAAAGCCATCAGCTTTGCCACTGGGATTCCACTGGTAGGCGTGCATCACATCGAGGGACATATCAGTGCCAACTTTATTGAGAACAAAGAGTTAGAGCCTCCGTTTATCTGCCTGGTGGCTTCCGGCGGACATTCACATCTGGTGGTGGTCAAGGATTACGGAGAATATGAGATCATCGGTCGGACCAGAGATGATGCGGCGGGTGAGGCTTTTGACAAGGTAGCCCGTGCCATCGGACTGGGCTATCCCGGAGGACCTAAGATCGACAAGGTATCTAAGGAGGGCAATCCCGATGCCATTCATTTCCCCAGAGCTGCAGTGGCGGAAAACGAGTATGACTTCAGCTTCAGTGGTCTGAAATCCGCGGTGCTGAATTACTTAAACGGCTGTCAGATGAAGGGAGAAAGCTACAATCAGGCAGATGTGGCTGCTTCTTTCCAGAAGGCGGTGGTGGATGTGCTGGTAAGCCATTCCCTGCATGCGGTAAAGGCATATGGACTGAACAAATTTGCCATTGCCGGCGGTGTGGCATCCAACTCTTCTCTGCGGGCCGCTTTTGAAGAAGAGTGTGAAAAACGTAACATCGCATTTTACCATCCATCTCCGATCTTTTGCACAGACAATGCAGCGATGATCGGCGTGGCGGGCTATTATGAATATATCAAGGGCGTTCGTAGCGGCTACGACCTGAATGCGGTCCCGAATTTGAAACTGGGAGAACGCTAAGGCTTATTAATTTAATATAGAAGACTTTATAGAAAGACAGACATAAATATGATAGACAGAGTGACAGAAGGGTATTTAACAGAAGATTTTGCGGCAGACGAAGCCCCCAAAGAGGAGGAAAACAGTGAAAAACCGCGTTGCACCGCCATTATACTGGCAGCGGGCAGCGGAAGCAGGATGCACTCCGCAGTGGCGAAACAGTTCCTTCCTTTAAAGGGCAAACCTCTGATCTGGTATGCATTGCATGCAGTAGAAGAGTCAAAGATTATAGATGACTGTATTCTGGTGACTTTGGAACAGGATATTCCCTATGTCCGGGAAGAGATCGTACAGAAATACCATTTTACCAAAGTAAATATTATTACTTCCGGAGGGGCGGAACGGTATCTGTCCGTGGGAAGAGCCTTGCAGCTGATCGCTGACGGACGACTGAAAGTGCAAAATGAACACGGGTATGTGTTCATCCATGACGGCGCAAGACCTTTCCTGACAGAGAAAATTCTGGAAGACACCTATGCGGCAGCCGTGCAGTATCAGGCGTGCGTAGCGGCGGTACAGAGCAAGGATACGGTGAAAATCAGTGACGGTGAAGGATTCGCCCTGTCCACGCCGGACCGCAGAACCGTCTGGAATATCCAGACTCCTCAGGTATTTGAGACCAGTCTGATCCTACAGGCGTATGAGAGACTGAGGAACAGACTTCCCAAGATGCAGGAGCAGGGCATTCAGGTAACGGATGATGCCAGCGTGGTGGAGATGTTTACCGAATCCCGGGTGAAGCTGGTGGAAGCTTCCTATCAGAATATTAAGATCACGACACCGGAAGATATGAAAACAGCCGAGGCATTTCTGGAGGATTAAATCCTCCAGAAATGCCTCGGCTGTTTTTGTCATTTCTGCATTTTCGTATTTCTATGATTCTATTTTTCCCGCATGGCACTGGGGGTTACCCCATATACCTTCTTGAATGCACGTCGGAAAGTATTGGAATTATTATATCCCACTGCGATATACAGCTCGTTTAAGCTGACATCGGTCTCCTTGATCAGCCTGGCAGCTTCCGTCATACGGATATTCTCCAGATAAGTGGAGAAGTTGACACCGGTCTTTTCCTTAAACATATGAGAGAAATAACTCTCGGAGATCTGAAATTCATCGGAAATCTTGTTCAGTCCCAGCGAAGGATCCTTATAATTGTCCTTAATATATTTCTCAATGGTAGAGGATAAAGTGTTGTCATCCTCTTTATTACCGAAGAGATTACACAGGGATAATGCCAGATCTTCACATAATTTGAAGGTCAGATGCTCATTGAAACGCTCATCCAGCACCTTTACAGCTTCGGGGTCTGCATCACGAGGCAGTGCAAATCTTGCTTTTAATAAGGTGTTGCGGATATCCGACAGCAGGTACTTTAACAGGTTGACCGGCAGGGAACGTTCCTCGATATTCTCCAGGTGGATCAGGTTGAACAGCTCCAATACCTGCGGCATATTGCCCGTGGAGATAAAGTGGATCAGCTTTGTGGAGATCTCCGGCGGGTAGTAGAATACGTTGGAATCCTTCTTAATAAATTCATACGGGAAGAAAATATAGTTCTTCGTCGTATAACTTACGGCTTCGGAAGCCTGCTGATAGCATTCCCATACATTCATCAGGGAATCCGTATTACGGCCGATACCGGCGAAAAGCCAGACATCGTAAGTATCCAGCAGATAATCATGGAGTCGTAAAATACAGTTGTTAATCTTCAGGATCAGATCCTTTTCCTCTTCATCGGAACAGTGCAGCAGAACGGAATAGGTCCGGTCTGAAGGACTGAAGTAGAAAAGCGGGGTACCGAAGAAGTTCTCCAGTGCGGTCTCAATGATTTTTTCCAGTTCCTCTACGGATTCCACGCCGCCGGGCAGAGCATTTTCCGTATTATCACCGAAGTTATTATAGTACACAATATATAACACATTATAATAAGAAGAACCGGTGATCCCCAGATAGTTCTCCATATAAGCCACTTCGTCTTCGGAAGTAGCGGTACCGGATAAAAGCTGTCTGACATAAGAGGTACAGATAATGGGGCGCTGACTGTCTACGACTTCCTGCAGATTCTTCTGTACCTCCACTGCGGTCTGCAGCTCCTGCCCCAGTTCGATGATGGGGCGCACATTCCGGCGGGAGAAATAATATATCAGGGATCCTCCCGTCAACAGGGCAAGCATGGCAAATAAGATTAAAAGCAGCTGTGTGCTACCCAATCCTGCGGTTGCACGGTAGGACGGGAAACTGAAATAGTAAGAATAACTGGTGTTATCTGAAATATATTTCCCTAAAGTGAAGTTCTGACCGTCGATACGAATCTTCGCATAACCTCTATTAAAGTCCAGGGAATCCAGCGCTTCCTCAGAAATACTCTCAGGAGTGTTGATTGTGAGGACTGTGGAACCATCCTCGGCCGTCACAGCCAGGAAATTATCGCCATCCATCTGTACGCAGTCGAACAGATCTGCCATTTTATCCTGTTCAAAGATAAAGCAGACCTTTGCGTGGGCATCCATATAATAAAGATTGTTCAGATCAATGATATACATATAGTACTTTTCGCTGTAATTCGGCATAAACTGATCCATGGGAAGAAAGCGGTTTGTGTATTCCGGCTCGGTCATGTAGGAGTGCCACAGGTCTTTTTCCGTAGAGGGGTACTTCTGAATCCAGTTATAGAACCGCTTGGCGGATATAAAATAGGTAGGATTCAGTACATAATCCGTCTCCGGAAAGTAGACGAAGGACTCTTTTAACGGAAGAAGGGCTTCCGCATACACATTTGTCGCCAAAGAATTCTGCAATTCATTGCCCAGTTCCGTAAAAGGATAGTAGGTATTCTGATAATTCATGACTTTTCGGAAAGTATCGTTCTGCAACAGCTGTCTGCAGTAGACTTCCATGATGTTCAAATCACTCTCAAACAGCTCTGCATTGCTGATCAGGGTCGTTTCGTTCTGCTGATCATAAGAATCACGGGCGTTATTTATCGTGGAACGGTATAAAAAGATGAACAAAATCAGGATAATAAGTAAGAAAATGCTGTAAGAGGTTACCATTTTCAGCATCAAAGTGCTGTTATGGTTTGTATAATCTGTATTGTTCTGTGGCCTTTTTTTATTAAAATTCATTCACGATCACTCCCGCGTCTCATCTTTTTTAGATAATATACCCAATAAACTATGTCTATTGTATCAGTTACTGACAAAGGAAGCAATATGTAACCCCTTTCAAATTTAAAAATATCAAATGTAAGTGCTTTCAAAAAACGCAGTAAAATCAAGGGTTTGCAGAATCGGTTGTCAAAATTTGCACCTGAACGCAAAAATTGTAACTTGTTTTTATCAGTGGCTGATGGTAAGGTGAGGGCAAGTCAAGGGAATGACCCCATGACAAATCATGATTCCAAATTTTTAGGGAGGAAAGAAATGAAGAGAAAAGTATTATCCGTACTTTTAGCATCTGCTATGGTAGCTTCCTTAGCAGCATGCGGAAGCAGCAATGATGCTCCTGCTGAGAGCGCAGCAGCAACCGACAGCGCAGCAGCATCTACTGAGGCAGCTTCTAACGAAGCTTATGATCTGGAGGAGATTAACGTAGTAGTTAATGGTACTCTGACCGCAACCGTTGATAATGGTCAGGCCGAATTTGTAAAACAGTGGGAAGACGCTGTATCCGAAGAGATCGGTCATCCTATTAAGATGAATATCCAGCAGTTGGATCATTCCGGCTATACCGATGCTGTAGGTCGTCTGTTCGCAGGCGGTGATTATCCTGATGTAATGATCATGAGTGCAGATATGTTCAAGCAGTATGCACCTACCGGTCTGCTGTGGGATATGTCCGAAGCATATGCAAATGCAAAATTCCAGTCTCACATGATCCTGCCTGAGATCAATGAGAACCTGAAGGATTCCGAAGGTCATCTGTATGGTTTCGCTCCTACTTATGGTAACGGATGTGTTACCTATGTTAAGCAGGCATGGTTAGATGCAGTAGGTCTGAAGGCTGAAGACATCAAGACTTATGACGATTACTACAACATGCTGTTAAAGTTCCACAACGAAGATCCTGATGGTAACGGCGTAAACGGTGATACCTACGGTGTTATCGCAGCTGGTTTCATTGGAAACGAAGCTCCTTATGTTAACTATCTGCCTGAGTTCTGGCAGGATGCATATCCCGCAATTCTGCAGGATGATAACGGTACCTGGTACGATGGATTCCAGACCGATGCAACCAAGGCAGCTCTCTTAAGACTGCAGCAGGCTTACCAGGATGGCGCTATCGATCCTGAGACACTGACCGCTTCCACCAAGATCGCCCGTGAGAAATGGTTCTCCAACGATCAGACCGGTTCTTCAGGTGTATTCACTTACTGGGCAGGTTCCTGGTATCAGACTCTGACCGACAACCTGATCAAGAACAACGTAGATGAGAATCTGGTTGAGCTGGCTCCTATCGCTGAAGTTGGCGCATACCTGAACAGAGAAGCTCCTGTATGGGTTATCATTGATGACGGTGACGGAGACAACTCTCGTGAGCAGGCTATCTTCGATGCATTCATCGAGACCATGATGGATGGCGACAAGGTTCAGACACTGTGGACCTATGGTGCTGAAGATGTTCACTGGTCTACCAAGGCTGAGACCTTTACCATTAACGCAGGTACTGACAAAGAGAAGACCTACGAGTATACTGATGGTCAGTTCCACTTAAAGCAGTCTCCTAACGATCCTAACTCTGTATGGAAAAAGAATGCTATGGATCCCGCTTTGGTTGTATGTTCTTTGGACAACGGATTTAACGATATCTCCAGTCTGGCAGCAGAAGGAAACAAGTTCTTCACCGAGCACTGCAAGGATGCTCCTCAGTCTCCTACTTCTGACACCTACACCAACGAGTCCGGTACCATCTACGATGCTAAGCTGGCAGCTATCACTTCTGTAGTAGTTGAGGGCGGCGATGTAGATGCAGCTATGCAGACCTACGTTGACACTGTTGGTTCCATCATTGATCAGTGCTTAACTGAGCTGAATGCACAGTAATCGACACAAAATCGATACAAAATGTAGCAAAAGCTGCAAAACCATGATATAAATATCCTGTCCCATCGGGATGCAAAGCCTATGGGACAGGATATTTTAGAGAGAAAAGAATGTGTGAGATGAAGTTGAAAGGAAGAGGGATGGTATGAGCAAGAAAAAGAAAATCACCACATCCACCGGCGTAGAAGTACGTCACAAGCCTCTTGGTCTTCGAATCTGGAATAACAGAGGCTACTATTTGATGTTCCTGCCTGTATTTGTGTTCATTTTGATCATGTATTACTGGCCTATGCTTGGTATTCGTTATGCATTTTACGATTACAAGCCCGTAGGTACTCCTACTATTGTAGGACTGAAACATTTTTATAGTATGTTTAAGACAGATGCGTTTTGGACATCTTTCAAGAACACTCTGGAACTGAGTATTATGAAGCTGCTGATCACAACCTTTACTGCGGTTATCGTGTCAGTCTTCTTAAATGAAATGGGAAATCTCTTTGCAAAGAAAACTTTGCAGACTATTATATATCTGCCTCACTTTATGTCCTGGGCAGTAGTTGCATCTATCTTCAGTTTGTTTCTGTCTCCTTCTTCTACCGGTCTGGTAAACGGATTGTTACATGACTGGGGCATCCTGTCTGCTGACGCCAAGAATATTTATTTCCTGGCAAGCCCGACATGGTGGAGACCGATCTTCTATATTATTAATATCTGGAAAGAGACAGGTTGGGGAACTATTATCTTCCTGGCTACTCTGGCAGGTATTAACCCTGAGTTGTATGAGGCAGCGGATATCGACGGTGCAACCCGTATGCAGAAGATGCGTTATGTAACTCTGCCTGCACTGGCTAACACTATCATCACTGTATTGATCCTGAACCTTGCCAAGGTTATGAACATGTTCGAGTCCGTATTCGTATTGTACAACAATGCGGTATACAGCGTATCTGATGTTATTTCTACTTATATTTATCGTCAGACATTCGCAATCGCTCTGCCGAACTATGGTTACTCTACAGCAGTTGGTCTCTTCAAGTCCTTAGTTGGCTGCGTACTGGTATTAGTATGTAACTGGGCAAGTAAGAAGACCCGTGGCCGTGGCATTGTATAGGAGGTGTTAAACGTGGCAAAGACAGCTTATCGTAAACCTAAGAAAAAGGTTCATGTATTCGATATTGTAAACTACATCGTATTTATTCTGATCGGCCTCCTGGTTCTGGTACCTATCTGGAAGGTAGTAGTAGACTCCTTTAACGCTGTGGGTGTATACCAGTTCAGATTGTGGCCACACGATTTTACATTAGATGGTTATAAGACCATCATTCATACCCAGAGACTGTACAGACCGTTCATCAACTCCGTTGTAACTACTGTACTCGGAACTTTTCTTGGTCTGATCCTGTCCACCCTGGGTGGTTATGTACTGATTCAGTTTGATATGCCCGGACGTAACTTCTTCGCATATTTCCTTCTGTTTACCATGATTTTCTCCGGTGGTATGATCCCCGAGTACCTGGTAATGAAGCAGTTACACCTGGTTAACAGCATGTGGATTCTGGTTGTGAAGCACGGTATGAACGTGTATAACCTGGTTCTGATGCGTAACTTTTTTGAAGGAATTCCTGCCAGCCTGTTCGAGGCAGCAGAGATAGACGGATGTTCCCCTATGGGAATCTTCTTCAAGATCGTGCTTCCTCTGTCCAAAGCAGCTCTGGCTTCCATCGGTCTGATGTTCGCAGTTACCGTATGGAATGACTATTCTACCGTTAAGATTTATATTACCGATCCTGATCAGGTTAACTTCCAGTATCAGTTACGTAATATGATCATGGATGGTGATACCCCTACCACACAGTATGCGGTATCTCAGAACACTCTGTACTATGCAGCAATCGTATGTGCAATCCTTCCTTTCATGGCATTGTATCCTTTCCTGCAGAAGTATTTCGTAAAGGGTGTTAATATCGGTGCTGTTAAGGAGTGATTTTCTTCTCACACGTATTTAGACTTCAGACAAGGGAAACTTCGGTTTCCCTTGTGTTGTATATGCAAGTAAATTCCGCGAGAAAAGATGCGCAGGGGAAGCGCAGAAATGAGGGCAGAAATGAATAGAATTTTTTGGGCTGCAGATTCCACAGTCCAGACCAATGACTACTCAACCTATCCGCAGACAGGTATTGGTCAGGTATTTTCTTTATTTGTAAAAAAAGAGTATCAGGTAAGCAATCATGCCAAGAACGGCAGAAGTACCAAAAGCTTTATGGACGAGGGGAGACTGAAAGCCATAGAGGAACAGATTGGTGTGGGTGATTTCCTGTTTATCCAGTTTGGACACAATGACGAGAAAAAAGAGGATCCCACCAGATATACAGAGCCTTTTTCCACTTATATGGAGAATCTTGAAACCTTTATCCGTGTGGCAAGAGATCATAGCGCCTACCCGGTGCTGATCACGCCTTTAGAGCGCAGATGCTTTATGGATGAGAAACATTTAGGGATCGGAGCACATTCCGATTATGTGGCTGCTATGAAGCAGACCGCGGAGAAAAATAATGTTCCCCTGGTGGATCTCTACAGTATGAGCCGTATGGAACTGAAAAAGGCTGGCGAGAAGAACAGCAGAAGATGGTATATGTTCTTTCCAGAGGGCGAGTATAAGAATCACCCGGAGAAATCCGAGGATAATACCCACCTGCGTTATGATGGTGCTGTGAATTTTGCATCCATGATTGCCAGAGGACTAAGAGAACTGGGCGGTATCTATGCAGATATGCTGTTGGATGATATAAAATTGTAATAAATATTTCCCTGGTTCTGAATAATTACAAAAAACTCCTGTTACTGTAGGTATGCATTGCATATCGTCGTAACAGGAGTTTTGTTTGTAGGAGAATTTGATTTAAGAAGTATATTTTTGCAGGGTGGAAGCAACAGCACCGGGACCGGTTATCATTTCTTCAAAATACCGGCAGACCATGGTATCCATGCCCAAAGCACATAAGTCTACACCCCAGATGGAGGCATCCGACAGAATATTTCCAAGTACTGCTTTCGTGTCAATGATATCGCCTAAGGCAATGCCTTTGACTATGGGAGTTAATTCCGCAAGTCTGGGATCGGGACTTAAAGTAAACTCTTTGCCCTGATCGTCAACTCCCATCAGGTAGCGCAGCCATCCGGCAAAAACCATAGGAATAAACTTCAGATCAGATACCTTCCGTGCAGGATCAGCAGCATAGGCTTTGATCGTTTCACCAAAGCGGATCGCCAGCTTCTGCGAGGTATCCGTGGCAATTCTCTGGGGAGTATCCGGCATGAAAGGATTGGGGATGCGGACATTTAATACCGTATCCAGAAATTCCTTCGGATCCAGGATGCCGGGATTGATAACTACAGGAAGACCCTCTGTATATCCAATCTGTTCCACAAGCTTTTTAAGACTGGGATTTTTCATTTCCTCCGAGATCAGAGTATATCCAAGGAGACAACCGAAGACAGCGAGGGCAGTGTGCAGCGGATTCAGACAGGTGCATACCTTCATTTTTTCCACTTTGTCTACCGTTTCTCTGGAAGTGAAGATAAGACCTCCCTTTTCCAAAGCAGGGCGCCCGTTCGGGAAATTATCCTCAATGACCAGATACTGACATTCTTCCGCATTAACAAAAGGTGCTACGTAAGTATGCTTGCCGGTGATCACGGGATCTAATTCTTCCACACCGTCTTTTTTCAGGAGCTCTTCAATGGAGGCATCCGGGCGGGGCGTAATTTTGTCGATCATGGTCCAGGGGAAGGAGACCTTACTACTTGTTTTAATATAAGTCTCAAATTCTTTATCCGCCAGACCGTTCCGGGACCAGCCTTCTGCAAAGGCAGTGATGGCTGCTGCAAGTTTGTCACCATTATGGGAGCAGTTATCCATGCTTACCATGGCAATCGGCTTTTCTCCCGCAAGAAATCTTGCATATAATAAAGAAGCCACTTTTCCGATATAACTGATGGGAGCCTCGGGACCGACAGTCAGATCTGTAGCAACCAGGGGAGAGAATTTACCGTCGGCTCCGTAGAGATTGTAGCCTTTTTCCGTAATGGTAAAGGTAGCCATCTGTAAACTGTCGGTGGTAAAAATCTCTTTCAGACGGTTAAATTGCGCTGCATTATCGGAATCCAGTGCCAGAGATTCCACTACACTGCCGACTACCGTTTTTTCTACTGTGCCATCTGCTTTTAAGGTTACAAGAATGCTGTAATCATCATGAGGATGATTCATTTTTTGAATAATCTCATAATCGTAGCCTTCCGCTACTACCAGACCTCTGTCTAAGATCCCATGGTTCAACAGATCCTGTACCACATTTGCCTGGAAAGCACGGAAGATATTGCCGGCACCGAAATGAATCCAGAAAGGATTCTCTTTTGTGGATTTTGCAACAGCCTCGCGATCAAATTCAGGCAGAGCATAGCCTGCGTTTTCCCAGGACTTTCGATCTTTTAATCCTTCATTATTTAGTTTCATAGCGGGTCACTCCTTTCTCGATAGCTTCCCAAAGTCCGTTCAGATAAGCCGCGCCGAGAGCTCGGTCATAGAGGCCGTAACCGGGCATGGCAACTTCACCCCAGATCATACGTCCGTGATCGGGACGGATGGGACCATCGAAACCGATCTCATACAGAGCACGCATGATTTCATACATATCAAAAGTGCCATCGGAGGACAGATGTGCGGCTTCCTCGAAATCCGTAGGACTGTTGAACTTCAAGTTACGGACATGAGCAAAATGAATGCGCCCCTTCAGGGAGCGGATCATATCCGGCAGATCATTTTCCAGATTGGTGCCATAGGAACCGGAACAGAAGGTGACACCGTTATGAGGGTTGTCTACCATCTGCATCATACGCAGGATGTTTTTCTTATTAATAATGATACGGGGCAGACCGAACACACTCCAGGCAGGATCATCGGGATGAATGGCCATGTTAATATCGTATTTGTCGCATACCGGCATGATGCGTTCCAGGAAATACTTCAGATTATCAAATAATTTTTCGTCATCGATATCCTGATACATTGCAAAAAGCTCTTTGATATGTGCCATGCGCTCAGGCTCCCAGCCGGGCATCACGGTGCCGTTGGTATCCCCGGCGATGGAGGCAAACATTTCTTCCGGTTTGATGGCATCTACGGCTTCCTGGGTATAAGCGAGAACAGTGGAACCGTCAGGGCGCTTTCTTGCAAGCTCGGTTCTGGTCCAGTCGAAGACCGGCATGAAATTATAACAGACCAGGTGAATATCTTCTCTTCCTAAATTTTCCAGTGTCTGAATATAGTTGTCGATATAGAGATCGCGATCGGGAGCACCGGTTTTGATGGCGTCATGGACGTTGACGCTTTCAATTCCGGAGATGTGCAGTCCCGCAGCAGCTACTTCTGCCTTCAGAGCAGCAATGCGCTCTCTGCTCCAGATCTCCCCGGGCGCGGTATCATATAAAGTAGTGATGACTCCGGTCACACCCGGAATCTGTCGGATCTGAGATAAAGTTACGGTATCGAACTTGGATCCGTACCAGCGTAAAGTCATTTCCATAATTTTCTCCATTCTTTCCCATTGCATTGGGAAGGTAAATTTGATTTGATAACTTTATTATATTTTTTTACAAATAAAAGCGAAGTGGAAAGATTGTTTCTTATATTGCAAAAGTTGCTGTCCTGATCTATTATGAGGTAAAAGGAACTGTCACAGGAAGAAGAGATTTGAAATGAAGAAAAAATTGCAAACTGTCTTTACCACAAGACAATACATGCTCTCCAAAGACTTTGAGATCTATTATTATAATGAAAAATACACTTCTAAAATAGAGGCACATACCCATAATTATTATGAATTCTATTTTTTCATAGAAGGGGATGTTCAAATTCAGATTGAGGACGAGATCTATCCGTTAAAATGCGGAGACATGGTGATCATACCTCCGGGACGCAGACACAGAGCCGTTGTGGAGCAGTCAAGCTGTCCCTATCGTCGTTTTGTATTCTGGATCAGCAGGGAATACGCAGGGCACCTGATGGCACAGTCTGCGGAATACGGTTATCTGATGCAGCAGGCACAGGTGCAGGGGAAGCTGATTTATTCTCATGATGTGGTGGCATTTAACACGATCCAGTACAAAATTTTCCAGCTGATCGAGGAGACACAGATGGAGCGTTATGGGCGGGAGGCAAGGGTGCCGCTTCTGGTGAGTGACCTGATCCTGCACCTGAATCGTGAGATCTACGAAAGAGAGCATCCGGTGAAGATACGGGAGGAAAATTTATACCAGAACCTGCTTTATTATATTGAACAGAATCTGGAGGAAGACCTCTCTCTGGACAGACTGGCTTCTACGTTTTTCGTGAGCAGATATTACATTGCCCACATTTTCAAGGAACAGGCGGGTATTTCCGTGCATCAGTATATTTTGAAAAAAAGAATGCAGGCATGCAGGGAAGCTATTTTAGGCGCAGAAAATATCAGTAAGGTTTATGAACGTTACGGATTTCAGGACTATTCCAGCTTTTACCGGGCGTTCCGGAAGGAGTACGGCATGTCTCCCAAGGAGTATCGGGAGGAGCAACTGAGATAAGTGAGCAAAGGATAAAATATATGAAAAACGGTATAAAACAGCAAATGAAAAATAGATTCAACAACTTGAAAATATCAAAGAAAATGATATTGGTATATTTCTGTTTTGCCAGTATTTTTTTCCTGATTGCGTTTGCATCCTTACAGGTCAGTTTCAACATTTATTCAGAAAAATTATATGAAAAGTCATTGCAGGAACTGGATTTTTTTGCACAAAAAGTAAACGACGGACTGGATGAAGTGGAAAGTAAGAGCTTTAATCTGGCGTTAGATACAGCAGTGCAGGAAAATCTGCAGGATATGCTGAAAGAATCGCAGTGGTCTTATGAATATAATCGCAGGCTTTATAAAATGCGGACGATTCTATTGAATGAAATGGATCCGTTATCCTGTATCCAATCTATAACCTATATAGATCCGTATGGAGTAAAGCAGGAGGTAGGAACTTCTGCATGGACCATTCCGGAAGAAAGCATGAATGAATTTTTGGAAATGTCAAAGGAAGCCCAGGGCGCATTTGTATCGTATGGTCCTACAGAAGACTGCCCCTATCTGATTGCAGGAAGGCAGATACGAAACCGGCTGGATATGAGCTTGAAGGATATGGGAACCATAATGCTGGTCTGTAATATCAGTGACATTATTGCAAAAAACAAAAGCAGGCTGGAATCGCCCCAGGCATCGGTTGTAGTTTATTCCGGAAATGATATTATTTATAAGGATGAAACGTCTGACGGAATGATATTACCCACATATCGGGAAAATTCAAGCTATGAGATTAAGACCTATCATGGGAAAAAATATTTTATGTGTTATCTGCATTCGGACGAGACAGACTGGATGTATGTAAATTATTTTCCGTATTCCGATATTTTCGGGCAGGTGCAGTCCATGCGATATCTGCTGTTTGGCTGTTTCGCAGTGATATTTGTACTGCTGGTATTCTGCATGAACCGTGTGGCAAAGATTATCACAGAACCATTGGAACATCTGACTTTATCCATGCAGATTGTAGAGGACGGTAATTTTCAGGCGGCGAAAGATGTTCTGACAGAGACTGACAGACAGGATGAAATCGGCATTCTTACCAAGGATTTCCGGGTCATGGTAGAACAGGTGGACGAATTGATCCGGGAAAATTATGAAAAGCAGATACTGCTGCAGGATACAAAATACAAAATGCTGCGGGCACAGATTAACCCTCATTTCTTATATAATACTCTGAATGTAATTAACTGGATGGTAAAAGCAAAGAGAAACGAGGAAGCGGGGAAAATGATTGTGGAATTGGGAGCCATTCTGCACTACTCTTTTGCACAAAATCCATATGCTACGATCCAGGAGGAACTGGATATGGTGAAAAGCTTTGTGGCAATCCAGAAGACCCGCTATCAGGGACGTATTGAGTTTGATGTTACTGCTGAGGGAGAATTGGAGAGATATTATACACCGCGAATGATATTACAGCCGTTAGTTGAGAATGCCATCAGCTATGGTGCGGAGCCTTATCTGGAAATATGCAGGATTACGGTTACAGTCAGGGAAGAGGCGGAAAGTATTATCATGGTTGTGCGGGACACCGGTGCAGGAATGTCACAGGAAGAGCTGGAAGCTGTCAGAAATTCCGATTACAAGCCAAAAGGACATGGCATCGGACTAAAAAATATCAGAGAACGTCTGGCTATGGATGACAGCAGAAGCACCTTCCGGATAGAAAGTGAAATCGGAAAGGGAACCCGCGTGGAAATACACATACAGAAGAGAACCGAGGTAGAAAATCATGTATAAATTAATGATAGTGGATGACGAACAAATTGAGAGAGAAGGAATGGCAGAATTCATTCCCTGGGAAAAATATGACATTGAATTATCGGGAACCGCATGGAATGGACTGGATGCTTTTGAACAGATTCAGAAAAATCAGCCGGATATCGTACTGACAGATATTAAGATGCCGATCATGGATGGCATTGCCCTGATCGGCAAGATCACGGAGAACTTTCCTGACATACGTATCATTGTGCTGTCGGGGTACGGAGAATATGAGTACACCAGCAAGGCAATGGAATACGGTGTCCGCCATTACATATTGAAACCCTGCGATGAAGAAAAAATCGTATCGGTTCTGGAAAATGTAAAGGAAGAGATCCGGAAGAAACAGGACAGTAAGGAAAAAGAGCAGGAGTATCATAAGATCAAGCGTCGGATGCTACCTCGTGCAAAAGAAGAAATGTTCCGGAATATTCTGCTTAAACGTAATCTTCCGGAGGGAGACCAGGAACTGCTGCAGCAGGAACTGGAAGGAATCGGAGACAGGGTCATTCTGCTGGCAATGAAAAACAGTACGATCGGATTTGATTATCTGGAGCAGTTTATTCTTGGGAATATATTGTATGAAATACTGAAACTCCCGGAAATGCCTTTATCCGCAGCGGTGGGAGATACCGTCTTTTTCCTTCTGGATGCCGGGAACGTGGAAGGGCTGGAAGCAGCGGTAGAGAAAACAAAACTGGAATTTTCCCGGAAAAAGACAGTCAATATTGTGGCTGCAGTGAGCCGCTCCGGAGAGTTTTCCACAATTAACAATCTGTATGAGCAGATCCTGTATTTGTATGAACTGGCGGAAAAAAGGAAAAATGATGGATATTTAAGCTATGAGAAAACAGAGGATGAAACGACGGAGCACAGTGATTTTTTCTTTGATTTTTCCAGAATCCTTCACGCAGAGAGATATGATGAGGTTTTATTTGAAATCAGTCTGGCGTTGAAAAAAATGGAATTGCAAAAATATTCTCAAAAACAAAAAAACAAAATGTGCCGGATTTTTGTACTGGCGTGTGCACAGAAAGAAAACAAAAGCGATATGGAGCTGCCTCAGTTTGAGAATATAATGGAGGAACAGGAACTCCTGACAGAACTGACAGCCTGGGTGGCGAAAAGCCTTGTTCTGTATCAGGAAGACAAGCAGAGTATGCGGATGCAGGAAATTCTGGAGGTGATTTATTGCAATCTGACGAATACGGAATTGAACATTCAATATATGGCAAAAGAGATTTTGTTTATGAATGAAGATTATTTTGGCCGCCTGTTTGGTAAGGCTATGCAGGTGAAATTTTCCACTTATCTGGAAGAAGTGAGGATTCGGATGGCAAAAAGGCTGCTTTCTTACGACAACGATATGAAAATAGCTGACCTTACAGAACTGGTAGGATATCCTTCCGATGGGCAATATTTTTCTAAGATTTTCCGCAAAATATGTGGGAAAGCACCATCAGAATATAGAGAAGAGTTGAAAAAAGAAGATACAGAAAAGTCGGATTTGTACAAATGACATATCTGATTCTTCCATTTTTATTTGCTAAATACCGTTTTATAATAACATTATCAAAGCTGATCAACAACACAGCAAAGAAAAAGGAGAAGAAGGTATGAAAAAGAAAGTTTGTAAAACTCTGGGGCTGCTTTTGGCAGGAACTATGCTGATGTCTCTGGTGGGATGCGGCAGCACAGATGAAACAACACAGGCAAGTCAGTCTGCCGGTACAACGACCGCTGCAACTGCGGCAGCAGGTACTCAGGCAGAAAACACAGATGCTGAACCTATTACTATTAAAATCACCTGGTGGGGTGGTGATGGAAGACATGCTTCCACACAGAAAGTTCTGGATCTGTATACACAGGAACATCCCAATGTAACCTTTGAAGCACTTCCCGCAGGCTGGGACGGATATTTCGATAAATTATCCATCCAGGCAGCTTCCGGAAGCATGCCGGATATCGTGCAGATGGATTACCTGTACATTTCCACTTACGCAAAGAACAACTCTCTGGCAGATCTGCAGTCCTATATTGACAGCGGTGCCATTGATACATCCAATGTGGCAGAAAGCCTTCTGGCTACCGGAAATATAGACGGCAAGATGGTAGGAATTCCTCTTTCCACATCTGCTCTGGCAGTGACTTACAACCCTACCGTGATCGAAGCAGCAGGTGCAGAAGTACCTACCGATGACTGGACCTGGGATGATTATATTGCAATGAATAAAAAGGTAGCAGAGTACACCGGACAACCCAGTGCGCTGGCAGCAACCGCAGGTATCTTCGGCGACACCAATATTTTCAACTACTGGGTACGTTCCCATGGCGCAACCCTGTTCAATGAAGACGGAACAGATCTTGGCTATACAGATGATGCAATTGCAGCAGAATTCTTCCAGATGTGGAAGGATATGGCAGACACTAATGTGGCACCGGATGCAGATGAGCAGTCCCAGATTGCAGGTCTTGGTAAGGAAGGACTCCCCATCGTTACCGATGAAGCTGCATCTGATATTGAGTGGAACAACCTGGCAACCACTGTCAGCAGCATCAACGATCATCTGAAACTGGCAGTAATGCCCAACTCTACTGATAACGGCATGTGGTTAAAACCCGGCATGTTCTTCAGCGTAGCTGAGACTTCCCAGGTAAAGGATGAATGTGTGAAATTCATTGACTGGTTCATCAACTCTGAAGAAGCGAATGCAATTATCGCCGGAGAGAGAGGAACCCCTGTATCCTCCGCAATCCGTGAATATATGGTAAACTCCGGAACCCTGACCACACAGCAGCAGGAAATGTTTGACTACACAGACAAGGTAGCAGAGATCGCAGGAGATACTCCTGCTCCCGATCCCAGCGGAATCTCTGAGATCAATGCAGCTTTCGCTAATGTCGGTAACAGCGTACTGTACGGCAAGATGACTGCAGATGAGGCGGCAGCTGAGTTCAGAAAACAGGTAAAATCAATTCTGGCAAATAACGCACAGTAAGAATAAAAACGAAAGAGGAAGAGGATAAAATCTTCTTCCTCTTTTTCAGAAAGGCAGGGCTTTGTATGAGTGCGAAAAGAATTCCCGGGAAAGGTGCCTATAAGAAACAGGATAATATCGCCGGCTACATTATGCTGGCACCCTGGTTGTTCGGATTCATTTTAATGTGGTTTTTACCCATGTTGATCTCTATCTATTATTCATTCACTAATTTTAATCTGCTGAATGATGCGAAATTTATCTGGTTTAATAACTATATCAGACTGTTTACCCAGGACGATTTGTTCTGGCAGGCATTAAAAGTTACTTTTATCTATGTATTGTTCTTGGTACCTTTAAGACTTGCATTTGCATTGTTTGTCGCAATGCTCTTAAATAAGAAACATAAAGGTTTGGGACTATATCGAACCATTTACTATATACCTTCCATTATCGGCGGAAGCATTGCCGTATCCAT
The DNA here is from genome assembly GCA_002431915.1 of Lachnospiraceae bacterium UBA5895. Lineage (GTDB taxonomy): Bacteria > Bacillota > Clostridia > Lachnospirales > Lachnospiraceae > Acetatifactor. Next base: position 36,086 of record DJEP01000075.1, read on the forward strand.
CGTATGGAGACAGATCTTCGGTAATAAGGGTGTTATCATGTCAATCCTGGCCGCCGTAGGCATTGAGCAGAAGACATCCCTGCTTGGTAATCCAAGCACTGCGCTGGCAGTGATTATCCTGATGGGTGTATGGCAGTTCGGATCTTCCATGCTGATCTTCCTGGCAGCGCTGAAGCAGATTCCCACTTCGCTGTATGAATCGGCCATGGTGGATGGTGCCAGACCCTGGAAAATATTTATTAAGATCACGCTCCCTATGTTGACACCGACCATTTTCTTCAATCTGATCTTACAGATCGTAAATGGTTTCCGTGTATTTACAGAGAGCTATGTCATCACCGATGGCGGTCCTCTGAACAGCACTTTATCTTATGTATTGTATCTGTACAGAAGAGCATTTACCTATTTTGATATGGGTTACAGCTGTGCACTTGCATGGATCCTGGTTATCATTATCGGTGCATTTACCGTTGTTTTATTCAAGACACAGAACAACTGGGTACATTATGAGACAGGAGGAAACGACTAATGGTTGGAATGAAAGAAAAGAGAAAAATAAATTCCGTATTATTCCATGTGGTTACCTGCGGTATCGGACTGTTAATGATCTATCCGCTGCTCTGGCTGTTTGCAAGCTCAATGAAGAGCAACGATACCATGTTCAAAAATGCGTACTCCCTGATTCCGGAAGTGTTTGACATGGCAACGAATTATAAGAGCGCCTGGGCAGGTGTTGGCGGTGTATCCTTCCTGACTTTCCTCGGCAATACGGTATTTGTAACGGTGGTTGGCATGGTGGGCTGTGTTACGGTATCTCTGTTTGCGGCTTACGCATTCACCAGAATCAAGTTCAAGGGATCCAACTTCTGGTTCTCCTGTGTTATGATCACTATGATGATTCCTTCTCAGGTCATGGTAGTGCCGCAGTACATTATCCTGAAGAAGATGCATCTGGTAGATACCAGAGTAGCACTGATTCTTCCCTGGTTCTTCGGAGCAGCATTCTTTATCTTTATGCTGGTACAATTTTTCCGTGGAATTCCTCTGGAACTGGATGAAGCAGCAAAAATTGACGGATGCGGCAGAATTGAGATTTTGTTCCGTATTCTGGTTCCGGTAGTCAAACCGGCGATCATGACAGCATCCATCTTTGCTTTTTACTGGATCTGGCAGGACTTCTTCCAGCCGTTGATCTTCATGAGTACGACCAAGAAGTTTACGCTGTCGCTGGCATTGAATATGTTCCTGGATCCCAGCACTTATAATAATTACGGTGGTCTGTTTGCGATGTCTGTACTGTCATTGCTTCCCACCATCATTTTCTTCATTATTTTCCAGAGATACCTGGTAGATGGTATTGCCATGGATGGTATCAAAGGCTAAACATGCTAATTTCACATATTTGATTTCTCCCTTTATCTCCCTGGCACAGAAGTTACCCACTGTACTAGGGAATTTTAAAAAAATCCTGTAAAGGTTATGAGAGGAATTACGAAAATGGATATGAATCTGAAAGAAAAAATTATTGATTTGGCTGTGTTTATGGGACAGAGCAATATGGCAGGCAGAGGAAATGCAAAAGAGGCTCCCGTTGTAAAAAAAGGAATGGGATACGAATACCGCGCAATCACCGAACCGGACAAGCTGGTTCCCCTGCAGGAGCCCTTTGGAGAAAAAGAAAATAATCCGGAAGGAGTCAATGAACCCGGCATGAAGACGGGTTCCATGGTATCGGCTTTTGTAAATACCTGCGTGCAATGGACCGGTGTGCCTATCGTCGGAGTCTCCTGTGCCAAAGGCGGTTCGGCCATTGCTGAGTGGATGCCGGGAACAGCATACTATGAAGATGCATTGCAGCGGGTGAGAAAGTGTAAGGACTGGCTGGAAAAAAATGAATATCATGTACGGCATTCTTATATGGTGTGGTGCCAGGGATGTACAGACGGAGATCTGAGGACACCGAAGACTATTTATGAAAAGCATACGGAAGAAATGCTGGAAAGTTTTTTAAAGGATGCCGGGTTGGAGGAATGCTTCCTCATCCAGATCGGAAACCACAGAGATGACCCTGAATTGTATCTTCCCATGCAGCAGGCACAGGAAGAAATTGCAGCGACTAACGAAAATATTATCATGGTAAGCAAAACATTCCGGACATTCGCGGAAAAGGGATTGATGAAAGATCAGTTTCACTATTTGCAGGAAGGCTATAATATAGTAGGAAAAGAAGCGGGAGAAAATGTAGGGAAATGCCTCAGGTCGTTATGACTCTGAGGCATTTCCATATAGAAAATCAATGAAATGTAAAGCATACTCGGGATGCTTGCAGCTGACCGGGATACAGGCGTAGACCGGAGAATAGGAAGTATAGCCATATTGCTGCCAGCCGGCACAGGAGGAAAGGTCAATGGCAACAGAGGAAAACACGACCGCATCGTCAGGCAGCTGTGTACTGTATGCAGTCAGATCCAGGAAAGCTCCTTCTTTATGGAAACGATCGAACACCTCCCGGTTGCAGATGATCAGATCGTTTTCACCTACAGAGGAGAGCAGGATCGTAAGTTTGATTTCTGAGGAGGAAGAAGTATTGCTGCTGCTTCCGGATACATCAATGAGAACCCGGTCATGATCTGTGTGCCCGGAAAGGGTTGCCAGATAATCTTCTTCCAACTGCGAGGTACTTACTTTGGCGTTTTCCGTACTGTCGATGATGGCGATGGATAACACAGCATTTTCTCTCCATTTTCCGAAAAGCGGAAAGAGAAAGTAGAAAAAGAAAAATATGGCAAAAAGGACCAGAATTAAATGAATCTTATAATATTCCCAAATATATGGAAGTTTTTTCCCCGGAGGGAGATTTTTTATTTTTTGACATTCGGAAGTAAATGTTTTCATGAGCAGATGATCTCCTTGAAATATTTAAAAAGCCGCTGTTTCCCTGGCTCAGATATTATTATATGATGTCGGGGTCAAAAGCCCCCGACTTTGATGTCTACGGATTGTTCCGTGCTACGCACTCCCACAATCCTACCCTCTATTCGCATAT
>DJEP01000008.1 GCA_002431915.1 Lachnospiraceae bacterium UBA5895
AGGAGATAGGCTACTCTGTACCCACGACTCGCTTTAAAATGGGCACAGCACAAGGAGATAGGCTACTCTGTACCCGCGATTCGCTTTAAAATGGGCACAGCACAAGGAGATAGGCTACTCTGTGCCCGCGACTCGCTTCAAAATGGGCACAGCACAAGGAAATAGGCTGCTCTGTGCCCGAAGATCATAACAGAGTGGGACAGCATTGGAATTATAAGAAGTTTGTGCCGTGACATATCAAGCAGGATATAAAATGAAATGCCTACCGTGAACAGTAATCTTCACGGCAGGCATTTCAAATACATTAATTAATTTTCATTTACACATCATGTTGGCACAATTGCTTTACTTTTTCCCAAAATTGCAGATGCCTGTATATATCCCCGCTGCGCAGTAGGGCATCATCAGCAGACTATACAGGAAAATATAGCGGGAATTGGCTTCCCAGAGGATATGGAACAAGAATCCACCCAGTACGGCAATGAGTCCTACATAGAGGTACAGGGAATCTGCGCCACTGCCCTGCGGAGTCGTCATACTGGTGCCCTTCCGTTTGCGATGAACCTCATTCACGCTAAACAGCAGCGTCCCCAGATACAGCACGTTCTGCCAGGCATTACCCCACTCGATATAGGCAGAACTGAGAGATCCGTCATAGACTTCCTGGAAGAATTCGCTCCTTCCGCCATAAGTGGCAAGGGTCGCCTGGCGGCTGGCGTAGGTGCCATCTGCCCACTGGGACAGGTGTTTGCGGATATAGAAGTCTGCGGCATAGCCCGGATGCTCCCGGAAGTAGGACAGGCGCTCCTGAATTGCCTGGCGGCTGATCTCGTTGGCAGCATCGGAATTCATTCCGGCGGCATCGTAGGTGTCGATGTTGAAACCGTTATACCAGCCGCAGCCGCGGGAAGCCTCCTGCATTCCCATGGCAAAATAGGACATGGCAGTGACCCCGGAGCTTAACGTATTGCCGGCTTTTTTCGCATAAGATTTCTGCACCAGAGGCAGGATGTTCACGGAGGTAACGGCGAGGCATACTGCCATAGCGAGCAGGCACAAGCGCATACGAACGCTTCGTCCCGAACGCAGCGCTTCAAAAAGCAGCACCAGCAGTACGGCAATGATCGGAATCAGTGAATTCTTACGAAGCATCACACTCAAAGTGAGAAATAAAATGCTGCCGACACCTGAAAAAACCGCAGACCAGGTGTTATGAAGCTCTGGGGACGGTGTCGCTCCGGAAACTGTTTCGGAGTCAGAAGGTTTCAACGAAATACCGTTGCGAGAGTTCGACCGGTTGTGCCCGGGAAAAGTCATGCCGCACAACAGCCGCAGTAACAGATACAATCCCACGGATAATGCCGCAAAGGAAGGAATCTCCCCGTAGACAAAAGAGCTGTACATAACCATAGGCAGATTACTGCATACCAGAACCAGGTAGCAGCAGGAGATCTCTTCCCAGCGCTCCCGCCACAGGTATTTTAAGGACAGATACTGGAACAGGACCGCCACACACAACAGGCACACATAGAGCAGTTTGATAAAATGCCAGGCAGGTGCGGAGATACCGGTGAAGTTCCAGAGCCGGAGTAACAACTCTAAAAATGCCATCAGCCCGATCTGCTGTGGATAATAGGAGAGATAGGAGACGGTGGGGTGGATCACATCCCGGTTCCCCTGGATCCATTCCAGCGCAGCATTATATACAGACATAGCATCCGCTGCCGGAACCGTGCGCCCGAACAGAATTAACAGGACACCCAGACAGAAGATCAGTCCCAAAGTAAAAATCAGAATTCCCCGTCGAAATTTTTTCCCAAACTTATCATAAAAATACAGGCAGCCGCAGAATAAGAGGCAAAATCCTGCCAGTTCCAACAGATTCCACAGCGGATTGTCCAGCCGGAACAGTACCTGCTGCGTCTCCATATTGTCGGCATAGCAGGTGGCGAGAAAACTGCCCACAAACAGCAGCACGGCGAGAAGCAGCGTCAGGATTTTTACTGTGTGAAGAGATATTTTATATAAATTTTCCATGAAAAATGCCCTTTCTGAAAAAAGTAATAACGAAGTAATAACGGCGCAAATATGCGGACCGTAATGCTCTTGACGGATATAATTATAGCATAAGTTGTTTTTATTCCCAAGAAAAAAGCAAAAATAGTGGCTGTAAATGAATAAGCGTGGTACAATAAACTTTGTATAAGCACTTTTAACACAAAGAGATAAGAGGAATAGAAAATGGATAAGATTGCAGTACTGATCCCCTGCTACAATGAAGAGAAAACCATTGCCAAGGTAGTGTCCGATGTGAAGAAGTTCCTGCCGGAAGCGGTGACGTATGTATATGACAATAATTCCACTGACCGTACCGTAGAACTGGCTACGCAGGCTGGGGCAATCGTACGTTATGAGTATGCTCAGGGTAAGGGCAATGTGATCCGCAGAATGTTCCGGGAGATCAATGCGGAATGCTATCTGATGATCGACGGCGATGATACGTATCCCTTAGACTGTGCCGGGGAGATGGTGGACCGGGTACTGAAGCACCAGGCGGATATGGTAGTGGGCGACAGACTGTCTTCCACCTATTTCACGGAAAATAAGCGTCCGTTTCATAACTTCGGCAACAGCCTGATGCGTGCGGGAATTAACAGCCTGTTCCATGCCAATATCAAGGATATCATGACGGGTTACCGGGCATTCAGCTATGAATTCGTGAAGACTTTCCCGGTATTCTCCAAGGGATTTGAGATCGAGACGGAGATGACCATTCATGCCGTGAATTACAACATGCAGGTGGAAAATGTGGTGGTGGAATACCGTGACCGCCCGGAGGGCAGTGAATCCAAGCTGAACACCTACAGCGACGGTTTCCGCGTCATCCGCAAAATGCTGCAGCTGTATAAAAACTATAAACCCATGCATTTCTTCGGGATGCTGGCATTATTGCTGACGGTAATCTCTGTGATTTTATTCGTACCGGTACTTATGGAATATCTCAGCACCGGACTGGTGCCCAGATTCCCGACGCTGATCGCTTGCGGATTTATTCTGTTAGCGGGGATCCAGTCATTTTTCTCCGGCATGATGCTGGAAGTTATGACGGCCAAGGACCGGAAGGATTTCGAGTACCGTCTGAACCGTGTACATGGGGAACATCAGGAACGTAAGGGATTGTAATATGCGGGAGACGAGAATACTTCCCAGACGCAAAGGTGCTGTACTGCTTTGCGTTCTGGGATGTCTGTTTGTATTTTTTGTAAAAACAGAAAAAGATCTGGCAGCAAACGGGAATATCCTGTGGACCGCCGGCTATGTGGGAAGCACTTTGGCGTGGTCGGTGATTCTGGGATGTCTGCTGGGAATTGCGGGGATCGGGGTGGTCTGTCATATCGCAGAAAATATTGCCGTAAAGCAGAATGGTCAGATGCGGTGCAAAGATAACAAGGATGGCACTGACAATCGTCAGAAAACAATGGGTTACGGAAAGTTTGCTGCCTGGATACAGAACCGCTCCGGCGGACAGGTATTCCTGGGAAGCCTTCTGTTACTGTTACTTGCGTGGCTTCCGGTATATCTGGCGTATTATCCGGGGATCTGCGCCTATGATACGCCGGTGCAGACCGGTCAGATCCTGGAACACTACTATTTTGATCATCACCCCATCGTCCACACATTGCTTTTACAGGGAATGCTGTGGCTGGGATCCCACATCTTCGGCAGTGTGAATGCGGGCATGGCATGTTATACGGCGGCGCAGATGCTGCTGCTTGCAGGCAGCATGGCATATGGCATGTGGGTATTACACAGAAGAAAA
>DJEP01000078.1:0-12988 GCA_002431915.1 Lachnospiraceae bacterium UBA5895
CTGTCATATTCCAGCTTTGCAGCAAAACTGCATCCCGTAAGCAGCAGTAGACTTCCCAAGAATCCCCCTAAGATTCCAAGATATTTTTTCATCGTCTGATTCTCCCTTTTTAACTGATTCGATTCGGCAGCGCACCGTCCTTGTCCCTTGCCAGTTCTCTGGCTGCCATGACTGCCATTGCTGTTAGCAGCGGCAGGTATTTTTCCTCATACACAATCAGAAATGCATTATCAAAAAATACATTGTCATTTATCTTTTACCAGCACAAATTTTTTCTGCAGGGTGCCGTACGGTTCTCCGTAGAGATAGAAGCGGTAGGTTGCCAGGCTTAACGTTATGGTGTTACCGTAGCCGATGATCATCAGATACGCCCCTGCCAGGGTCACGATTCCTCCGATGATCCGAAATTTCCTGATTCTTTTTTTCATGCGTTCCCCCCTTTATAGCAATCCGATCTCCACTGCCCGGTTGACCGCCTGTTGTCTGTTTTTGACTTTCAGCTTCTTAAAAATGCCGGAGCTGTGGAATTTGATGCTGCCTTCCTTTTTCTCAAGCTTCTCTGCAATCTCCTGGTAGGACAACCCCTGTGCCAGCAGCTGCAGCACCTGTTTCTCCGTAGGGGTCAGGGGTTCGTACACCTGCTGCGGCGCCTGCATGTAATCCGGCAGCTTCCTCGCTACCTCCTGGGCTGCGGTTAAGATCCGCTCCGTGAATTCGTCCGTACCGTTATTTTTGCGGTAAACAGACAGCATCCGTACCATGTAGATTCCCTCGTCTGCCAGCAGCCGGATGTAGTCATATTTTTCCGCCAGGGCAAGCATCTGCTGCAGTTCCATGCACATATCCTCCATGGCTCCCGCTTTATAACAGGCAATGGCGGACAGCATGTAGCATTCGCAGATATCCATGAAACGTCTGCCTTCCTTCAGGATATTCAGCAGTTTCTGTGCCAGTACAAATGCCACCATGTATTTTCCCGTGAACAGGTAACAGCGGATCTTCACCAGATAGGCATACATTTCTGTCATGCACATCTGCCCCTGCTCGTCCGGGGCTTTCGATGCCAGCCACTCATTCACCGTCTCTTTGTTACCGTCGTAACAGGCTGCCCAGGCTTCCAAAGCATTCAGACTGCTCTCCACTTCTTCCCAGCCGGCGTCCTGCACCCGCTCTCTGATCTTTTTCACCAAGGGGGCGGCTGCCTGCATCTGCCCGTTTAGCAGTAAGATCTTCATCTGCAGTGCCATTGCCACGAACAGGCACTGGATGTCTCTCTGATTCTCCATGAGAGGAATCGTTCCCGTAACTAACAGCAATGCATGAAAGCTGTCGTTGGTCTGATAATACCATTCCGCCATGGCGATCTCATAGATCCCCTTATATTTCTCTCCGTACAGTACCCGCAAAATCCCTTCGATTTCTTCTCTGTTCTGCGCGATCTTCGGGGCATAGGGGGTAAAATCCCGGAAACCGTTCAGGATACTGGGACGCCCCGCGGATAAGGTCAGACTCTGCACCGGCGGCGACTGGATATTTTTTAAGGTATATACGATATGCAGGAAACGTCTGTCCGTGGTATAGGGCATAACAAGCTCCGTTGCCAGCCGCACATAGGCTTTCTGCGTGAGATTCTCCGGTGTCACCTTGTCAGGGATTTCTCCAAACAGTTCTACATAATTCTGCGCTCCGGTGAGATCTCCCTCCATGGATGCCAACAGTGCCCGCACCGACAGAAGTGCCATAGACTCCCGGCTGTCCTGCGTATAGGTCTCTTCCGGCAGCTTATGAAAATATTCCCGGCACGCCCACAGCGCCTGCATACTAAAAGGATGTAAATATTCCTCACCTATTGTCTGCAACAGTGTTCCCGTTGCTTCGGCTTTTTGCAGAAGCGTTGTCATATCATCGCATTTTCGAGGATACCTTGTGTCCGCTGTATTCTTTTTTTCTCCCATTCATATCCCCCTTGTTTTTCTGCTTTCTTCTACACGATTCTTCGTTTTTTGTATGCTGTCTACATTTTAATCTAAGATTTTTCTCTGTGTCAACCTAACTAAAGTATAGGTTTTTGTAACTTTATGTCCTAACCTTCCAGTATATCCTTAACTACTTCTTTACACCCTGCGTTGCAAAGAAATGGTACGATGGTTATAATAAACTCACCTATAGAAGTTCTGCGTAACTGCTTGCAGGCAAAGCATGGAGGTGCCACAATGTTCCGATCACAATCCGATAAAAATGCAATGTGGAAAAGTTTCCGCTTGAAGCCACCCTATACCAGACATGCCATCAGCGTGCTGATCTGTGCCGTCTGTATGCTGTGTGCCACGATAGCTTCCTTTTTATATCAGTCCATCGTCCCGGACAACCATGCGAATGTGGCACTGTTCTACATTCTGGCGCTGGTGGTCATTGCCAGATGGACCGTTGGCTATGGCTACGGCATCGCCTGCACCCTCTTTTCCGTAATTGCCATCAATTACCTGTTCACGTATCCGTATTATAAGATCAATTTCACGCTGACCGGTTATCCCATCACCTTTCTACTGATGGGCGGGATCACACTGATTCTGTGTACCATGACCTCACACCTGACCATCCAGTCCGAGATGATCGCAGAGAGAGAAAAACAGCTGGCGGAAGCCGAAATGGAAAAAATGCGGGCGAATCTCCTGCGGGCGATCTCCCACGATCTGCGCACGCCTCTCACAGGAATCATCGGCAACAGTTCCCTGTTCCTGGAAAGTCAGGATGACTTAAGCTCCGCCGAGCAGCGTAAAATCATGACCAACATCTACGAGGATTCCAACTGGCTGTTGAATATGGTGGAAAATCTGCTGTCCGTCACCCGCATCCAGGGGGACAGCCTGAGTATCAATACCACGGAGGAACCGGTGGAGGAAGTGGTAGGGGAGGCTCTGGAAAAGCTGAAAAAACGCTATCCCGACGCCGCCATCCGGGTGAAGATCCCGGAGGAGTTCCTGATGATCCCCATGGATGCTGTGCTGATCGAGCAGGTCACCATCAACCTGTTAGAAAACGCCATCGTGCATTCCGGAAGCATCCTGCCCATTGATTTCATCGTGGAGGATCATCCAGAGCATGTCTCTTTTATCGTGAGAGACTACGGAAGGGGATTGTCGGAAGAAAAGCTGCAGAATCTGTTCGAGATGGGCACCTATAGTGCTTCCCAGAGTTCCGATTCCCGCAAGGGCATGGGCATCGGTCTGTCCATCTGTAAAACAATCATCACCGCCCACCACGGAACGCTGAGCGGAAGGAATCATGCGGAGGGCGCGGAATTCTGTTTTACGCTGCCCAAATCGGAAACGGACACTGTGGAAAAATAAAAGCAATCTCAACTGCATAAGAGATAACTATAGAAAATACAGGAAAGGATATCGATCAGAGAAATGAATAAGATCAAAGTTCTTTTAATAGAAGATGATAGAAGCATCAGTAATTTCATTACCGCCACCATGGACCGCGAAGGCTACAAAATCATGCACGCCTTAAACGGTCGTGAAGGATTAAGTCTCAGCACTTCCTTCTGCCCCAACGTGATCCTGTTGGATCTGGGACTGCCGGACATGGATGGACTGGAAGTATTGCAGAAGCTCCGTTCCTGGAGCGATGTGCCCGTAATCATTATCTCCGCCCGCACCAAAGAGCAGGAGAAAGTCTCCGCACTGGACCTGGGTGCGGACGATTATATCACGAAGCCTTTCGGCACCGGAGAACTCATGGCCAGGATCCGTACTTCTCTGCGCCACAGCCACGCCCAGACTCCCGGTCATGTCTATAAGGCACTGGACCTGGAGATTGATTTTGAGAAGCGCCTCATCCGCCTGCGGGGCGAAGAGGTGCATCTGACCCAGATTGAATACCAGCTGCTCACACTGCTGGCGGAAAATTCCGGCAGAGTCCTGACCTACAGCTACATCATGAATGCCATCTGGGGTCCCTACATGGACAACAACAACCAGATCCTTCGTGTCAACATGGCCAACATCCGCAGAAAGCTGGAACAGAACCCCGCCCAGCCCCAGTATGTCTTCACGGAGATCGGCGTGGGCTATCGGATGCGTGAGAACGAGAACGGCGGGACTGTATAGCCAAAGCCGCGATTCCCAAAGCTGCTTCCAGCAAAATGAGCACCGTGCCTCTGTCCAGTGCCTTCCAGACGCTGTCCAAAGTATCCATGCGCCCCAGCATCCCCAGGGCTCCTGCCATGGAGATACCGGCGACCTGACAGGCAAGATCTCTTCCCCCAAACAGCCCTCTTCCGGAAAATAAATAGATTCCGATGACACAGTTATAGATCAATACTCCCAGTACGATCAGATACAGGATCCTCTTTTCACGCTTTCGCTGCTCCTGAAGTTTTGCCAGCCGTACGAGTTCTGTCACGGCATTCTCCCGATCCCCCGCACTCTCTCCGGTCACAAGGAAGTTCCAGCAGATGGGACAGCGATTCCAATACACCAATGTCCGGAAAACTTTCTCCGTTCTCCCACCGGGATACCGCCTTGTTGGTCACCCCTAACATCATTCCCAGTTCATTCTGGGTATAATTTTTGCGTTGTCTGGCTTCCCGGATCAGATTGCCTGTTTTCTTTTTATCCATATAACCACCTATACCTTTCTGTACTCTTATGGTAACAATCCTTTGAAAAATGCGCAATCCATTGTAACGAGACTGCCGGATTTCCGCGATTTTTGTGCAAAAAAATTCCCCTCGGCGAGGGGGAGTGTACCGAGGGGGATAGAGAGAAAAGTATTTTTGAAAGAGGCGGGTTCCTTTTTCAGTTATTATAATAGCGTAATTAATTTATATTTACTGCTGTTTTTATAGCTTATTTTGGTTGAAAATACTGTTTTTTTGTGGTATTCTGACTGCAACACTGGGAAATACAAAGAAATCGGGGAGGCAGACATGGATATCACAACGAAAAAAGGAAAACGTGGCAGAAGAGATATTGACCGGATCATTGTGGAAAAGGGGCGCAGAGGCGATTTTTCTCCCTTGCAGCCCGATCATTATCACAACTTTTATGAAATTTTCTATCTGTGGTCCGGAAACTGCCGTTTCCTGTTAAAGGATACAGTCTATCAGTTAGAAGCCGGGGATCTGGTCTTCATCGCTCCGGGGGAGCTGCACCACTCTCTGTATTCCGCCGGAGAAGTCTGCGAGATCGTGATGATCTATTTCAAAGAAGAATATCTGCATCTGCCGGATCTGTCCGCCGGGGATTCCGACCGCCCCACACTGCATTCCTTCATGGGCAGTGTTCCCGCAGTCTATCAGGAATATCTGCACACACTGTTATCCCGGATGCTCACCGAGAATTCCCGGTTCGACCGCTACAGTGAATACTTTGAGCGGTGCTACCTGGAAGAGCTTCTGCTCATGCTGATGCGGCATTCCGTCATGAATGAAAAAGAGCCGGATCTGCTGAATTCTAGAGATTCGGACATCCTGCTTGCCACGAAATACATTTACAACAATTTCCGCAAGCACCTGACGCTGGAGGAAGTCTCTTCCGTGGCTTCCTTAAGTCCCACCTATTTCAGCAAGAAATTCAAGCTGATCACCGGCATGGGCTTCAAGGAATACCTGAATTACGTGCGGTTAAAACACGCTCAGACAGCGCTTCTCACCACCGACAGCTCCATCACTGATATCGCCCTGGAATACGGCTTTAACGACAGCAACTATTTCAAGGATCTGTTTAAAAAAGTTTACGGAAAATCTCCTCGGGAATATCGGAAAAATCCGGATTAGAGTCGGATTTTTCCCGTATTTCTTCTTCGATCCGTTCTTCCTCCTGCTTTTCGAGACGTTCCTCCAAAGCCGCCCGGATGGCATCCTGGGCGCTGTCAAATTTCTCTAAGAAGTTATCCCATTCTTTCAGGGTGAATTCCTGATTGCCTATCTGGAACTTGGTCTCCGTGTCACCGTTCTGAAGTTTGTCATAGATCTCCTGCATCTTCTCTTTGATCTGCTCCATGAGACTTAAGCTCTCTTTTTCCGACTCTCCGGCCGTCCCGGACGGATCCGTTCCTGCTGCCTTGTCTGTATCCTCAGTATCCGATGCTTCCTCACTGTTATCCACGTCGTCGCCATTCTCCATGTCATCCAGTTCTTTCTTCATCTGCCGGATCTTGTTGTCCCTTGCCAGTGCCTCCAGGATCCGCTTCACATCCTCCGGGCTGAACATGCCGATAGCCTTGGACAGGGCATCAATGTTATCCCGGTTTACCAGCAGGCTTCCGCCGCCGGATAGCGGAATATTGATGCAGTTCTCCTTATTGGTGGTATCCCCCAGTGTCAGGCGGTTGTGCTCATAATCACAGACAAAGATCACTCCGTTGTATTCAATCACACCGTCCTCTGCCATTTCCCCATAGGGCACTTTGTCCTTGCCTTCAATATGGCGGACCAGCTGTATGCCGCGGGTCACCGGGGTCTTCACTGTGTCATCCTCTTTTGCCGATTCCTCAATGTTCTCCGCGAAACGGGATTCTGCCGCCTCCGTCACACTTCCCAGCGCACTCTGCACATCCCCTGCATTTACTCTCTTCTGTGTCTCATACACGAAAGTTCTTCCGTAACCGATTCCTGTTACTGCCATAGTATTCTCCCTCTCTGAACAGTGATCACTGCCCTGTCGCGATGCTCATCAAATCTTCATGCAGGCATAAGATTTTCCCGCTATTCGCGCAAAAAACGGATGGTCGCCTCACATAAGGCAGCCATCCGTAGCTTTCTATCCATCCATGGTGTCTGTATTTTCCTATGTAATAATATCGGCACCTTCCGGCAAAACTTTATAGTATTTTCAAAAATCAGACCTGAACCGGTTAACTGCATTATAAACGGGAAATCGCCTGTTTCGAATTTTGTCTTGTATTTTCCATGCGACCGCCTTATAATGATAACAGTAATACCTAAAGCTGGCTTTAGGTATTACAAAATTTTTCGGAGGAAACATTATGTACAGTATCGGACAGGTATCTGCCATGACAAATTTGCCGATCTCTACTTTGCGGTATTATGATAAAGAGGGATTTTTCCCGAATTTGGAAAAGCAGTCCGGAATCCGCCGGTTCAGTAAGACGGAATTAGACTCTATTCGCATGATCGAATGTCTGAAACGCTCCGGTCTGGAGATCAAGGATATCCGTCAGTTCTTCGAGTGGGTGGAGGAAGGTCCTTCCACTTATCCGAACCGCAAGGCGATGTTTGAAGCCCGCAAGGCTGCTGTGGAAGAGGAAATGAAACAGCTGGAAAAGACACTGGATATGCTGAAATTCAAGTGTTGGTATTATGAGAAGGCTATGGAAGACGGCAATGAGGATGGAATCCACGCCATGCTTCCCGATAATCTTCCGCCCGAGATCCAGCCCATCTATGATAACAGCCATGACAGAACAAATGCCTGAACAAATCTGTTCAGGCGTTTTGCACGACTTTATTCCTGCTCTATTGTCAGGGAAGCATCCTTAAGACGGCAGTACAGGCTGTCATCCCCCTCTTCCCGATAAGTTTCAAAAGTTCCTTCCACCATGATTTTCTGCGCATCTTCCGGGTATTCCTCCGGGTAGCTGTGCGTTCCGTCATCCCAGATAAACTCCAGTCCCTGTGCACAACAGGCGGTTGCATCCTGAATCACACAATAAAAATAATATTTCTCTGTCGGTTCATAATATGTGGCATAAAAATTACCATCTATACGAAATGTTTTTCCCTCATACTCCCCGGGAGTCGTCATCATACGATATACTGTCACATATACCATATCACTGCTCATCTGCGTCAGATCATAATCCACTACATTCTGCGATGTGCTCTCCTGCTGCAGTTCCTCTGTTGTGTTTTCCTGACTGTTGTTCAACAGTAAATCCAGTTTTCTGGGACTTTTGTCGTCTTCCGAGACATTATTTTCCTCCATGCTTTCTGTTTCTGCCGCCGCTATCTGTTCATTTATCACATTGTCCACTGCATTTTTGTTGGAAATCCCCTTCTGGTCAGTTCCCCGGTTTCCACATGCTGTCAGTTCCAGCAGGCAGAACATTGCCAGCATCCATGCCGTGCATTGTTTTATTTTCTTCTCCATAGCCTACCTCCGCATCAGTTTTCCGGCAATACTGCTTACTGCAAAAGCTGCAATGTCTGCCGCAACAATGGTCGAACCCACCGGCGTTCCTGCCAGAATCGACAGTAAAATACCGGCTACTGCACAAAACACAGAAAGGCACACCGAACACACAGTTACCTGACAGAAGGTCCGGAACATGCGCATTGCAGATAAAGCCGGGAAAATTACCAGTGCCGAGATCAGAAGGGATCCCACCAGATTCATCGCCAGCACAATAATCACTGCTGTAACCACAGCAATCAACAAATTATAGAAATCCGTGTTGATTCCGGTCGCTTTGGCAAAAGTCTCATCGAATGTTACGCAGAATATTTTATGATAACATACCACAAATACCGCCACGACCAGTACAGACAGCACGCAGCATAACGTCACCTGCCCTCTGGTCAGAGTCAGGATAGACGTGGAGCCAAACAGCGTGCTACAGACATCTCCTGACAGGTTCGGTCCGGTGGAGAAAATATTCATCAGCAGATACCCTATCGCCAGCGCTCCCACCGAGATCATGGCGATTGCCGCATCCCCCTTAATCTTCGTATTCTGCCCTGTCCTAAGCAGCAAAACAGCACAGAGTACGGTCACCGGCAGAATAAACAGCATATTATTTGTAATGTTCAGAACCGACGCCACCGCCATGGCTCCAAAAGCCACATGGGACAATCCATCTCCGATAAATGAAAAACGTTTCAATACCAGCGTCACACCCAGCAAAGAAGAACACAGTGCGATTAACACCCCCACGATCAGAGCATAACGCACGAACGGATATTGAAAATAAAAAATCAGTTTTTCCAGCAACTTACATACCTTCCTTCCTAAAACACTGTAATGATCTGTTCCTTCGGAGCATCACATTTTTCTATCCACATAATATCTATTGTCGGAATCCGGACATCCCGTTTTTCAAAATATTCTTCTTTTATTTCCCCCTCTACCCTTACCCAGTCGCTATCCTTGAAATCACCTTCATCCGGCAGATCGCAGATAAAAGCAAACAGCGCCAGATCTTCCATACAGCAGGTCATAGCCTGTCTTCCGATCAACAACATTTTTTTCTTCTTTTTGAAAATACAGCCGGTAAAACATACTATTTTTCCTGCATATCGCGCAACATATTCCATGGCATCCACATAGAATACTCCATATGCCTCATCGTTTATCTCCAACAGGTTACTATAAATATTATACGGCAGGTCCTCATCCAGCCTTGGATTCATTTCGCCAGCCCTGTTTTTAAATACAAAATTCGTCTGTGGATTTACTGCCCGGATATTCCTTCTGAAACTTGCAAGCTTTGCTTCCAGACCGTCACAGGATCTGAAAATGGTCAGATAAGCAGTTTTTACCTGTCTTGTCAGATAGGTTTTCATATTATTCAAATAAAGTTCAAAACTTTGCGCATCTATGATTTCAATGAACAGAATCTCACCTTCCTGCCATATTTTTATGGCATTTTCCGGATCCCACATTCCATTAAATTCCACTATAATACGATCCGGACTTATATCATTTTTTAATTCACGTATGCGTTTTTCAGTGAAATCCTGTTCCTCCGTAATTTCTCTTATTGTTATATTATGTTTCAGGCAGAAGGCTTCTTCATAAATCTCTTCGCCATCCTCGCACAATAACAGCAAAGTTGTTTCGCCGGTATCAAAATACTCCTCTGTCAGCAGATTTTTAATAAATGACGTTTTTCCTGCACTTAAAAAACCATTTACAAAATACACTTTTTCCATATGCCCTACTCCTTGTAAATACATTGTCTCAGTCTGTCCACCACCTTCTTTTGATCCAGATTTTTACCAATAAAAACAATCTGGTTTAATCTGTCTCCGTATTTTTCATCCCAATCCTCCAGTATTTCGGGATTTTCTTCCATTTGACGTTTCTGCTCCTCTTCATCGAAGGCTGCCAGCCAGTTTGATACAATAGTCACAGAGGCATTTCTTCCTGCCTGTTCAAATAATTGCACATGGATATCATCGTCTCCAAACCATACATACCCCTTCGCACGAATGACTTCTTCCGGATAATCCGTTTCCAGAAACTGCATGAATTTATCATAGTCAAGCGGCCGTTTCTCTTCATATACAAACGAAATGATACCATGTTCGTCTTCCATGGTATCACCCTGTCCACGCAATAATTGTTCCTGGATTCTGGAAGACTGCATTACTTTCTCATAATCAAATTTTCTGTTTTTAAAAATACGGTCAGGATTTACTTTTCCCTGAATACATTCCACAATTTCTGCATCTTTTTGTATGATACGAATTGTTTTTCTTACCTGTTGAACAGCATCCACTGACAGCAGATCACATTTATTTAAAAGAATAATATTGCAAAATTCCATCTGATCCATAACCAAATTAATGATATCCGGGTCTGCATCCGACTGCTTATTTCCATTTTCCGTCAGACTGCCCATAAATTCTGAATAAATCCGATCTGCATCCACCACACATACAATAGAATCCAGATATACTCCCTCACTCAGTCCCGCTTTCTGATATTCTATAAATCCTGCTGCAATAGCAGCGGGATCACTGATTCCGGATGCCTCTACCAGTATTCTTTTTATTTTCTTATGGGAAGCAATCTCATTAATCTGTGTCATGAAGGCATCCTGCAGCGTGCAGCAGATACAGCCATTGGATAATTCCAACATATCTGTATCATTCCTGCACACTATGGAATTTCTGATAATTGCCGCATCTATGTTTACACTTCCCATATCATTAATAACGATTGCAATTCCCTCTGCACCTTTATTTCTCAGGACTTCATTTAATACGGTTGTTTTTCCTGCCCCCAGATAACCTGTAATGATTGTGACAGGTTTTTTATGCTTTCCAGACATTTCCAGCCTCCACTATTTTGTCTCTTTATGAATTGTATATCTTCCCAGCCGTGGACAGTATTTACGTACCTCCATCCTCTCCGGATGGAGTCTCTTATTTTTCGTTGTTGTATAATTTCTGTCACCACATTCCGTACAGGCCAATACAATTTTTACTCTTTCACCGGACATTTTCTTTTCCTTCCTTTATGCTTTGATATTCTTCATACTCCTGTGCCGTCCCCTGGAAAATATGTTTTCCAATCTCCAGAATGTGATCTGCATAGGCAACCGCTGCCTTGATGTCATGGGAGATCATCAGTATCGTAATATGATCCTCCCTGTTAATCTGTTCAATGAGCCGGTACATTTCCTCCGTGGCCGCAGGATCCAGCCCGGACACCGGTTCATCCAGAAAAAGCATCTCCTGCGTAGCGCACAGTGCTCTGGCTAATAATGTTCTCTGCTGCTGACCACCTGATAATTCCCGGTAACACTTCTCTGCCAGATGGGCAATCCCCAGTTTTTCCAGCATTTTATGGGCATATTCTTTTTCTTCTTTCCGGTAAAAGGGCCGGAGACCGCAACGATTCTGGCAGCCCGACAGGACAATTTCGCTGACCGATGCCGGAAAATCTCTCTGTATGACTGTCTGCTGCGGCAGATAACCGCATCCTTTTCGTTCCAGTCCGTCGCCAAACAGAATTTTCCCACTGACAGGGGGCTGCAGACCCAGTAAGGTCCGCAGCAAAGTGGTCTTCCCTGCACCATTTTCCCCAATGATACAGAGATAGTCGCCCCTGTTTACAGTGAAATTAATATCCTTCAGGATAGCTCTGCCATCATATCCGACCGTTAAATTCTGACATTCTATCTGCATCCTGTTCTCCTATGTTTCTCATTGTAAAGCTTCTTTCAGTACATTCAAATTATTCTCCATCACCGTGAGATAGGTGGTTCCGGCTGCCACATCCTCCGAGGTGGTGGATTGCATGGAATCCAGGGTAAGAATCTGCTGATCCTTTGACTGGGTATTCTCAATAATGGTCTTTGCAATCTTCTGATCTGACTTTTCAATGGTCATAACATATTTCAGTCCCAGTTCATCGGTCTTTTTGGCTAGGAAGGAAATAGTCTCGAAGCTTGCTTCACTCTCCGCAGAGCAGCCTGCAAATGCCGCATAGTAGTTCAGTCCGTAATCATCCACCAGATAGCGGAACGGGAATCTGTCACCGAAAAGCAGTGTTTTCTGTGTTGCAGCCTTTACTGCATCCTGATATTCCAGATCCAGAGATTCCAGATTTTCCACATAGCCATCCAGATTCGCTGCATAAACCTCCTTATTGGCAGGGTCAATGGTTTCGATTGCTTCTGCGATTGCCTGACAGAGTGTCTCCGCATTTTTCAGAGACAGCCATACATGCTCATCATATTCCTTTTCTTCATGCTCCAGCATATCTTCCACGATTTCGCTCCCCGTCATATCCGCAGGATAGTACGTCGGCCAGTTCTCCATTTCCTCCGATAAAGCATCAAATCCATCGTTGCCGGCATAGATATGGAAATGCTCTGCTTTCCCCGGAGCAATACCATGATCGCTGAACTGTACATATCTGGGAGCATCCGCTGATCCACCGGTTGCCTCAAAGAAGTATCGTACTCCTCTGCTGCCGGATTCATAATCGTAGATCTGATATCCCTTATATTCATACGAAGCCTTCGCAGACTTACCGTTTTCCGTAAATTCCATGGTGCCGTTCTCACCATCAATGACTATTTTTTCTACCTCTGTTTTATATCCGGTTTCATAATACTCTTTATACTCCTGTGCCGTCTTACCTCCGTTTTCAGCCTTCCGCTCCATAACAGCATCCAGTTCCCCGCTTTCCAGATAGGGATATACGGACTGCCATTCGCCGGACCAGTCTGTCAGGCTTCTGTCCTGCACATCGCTGTCAGCAAAGTGGGAATAACCATGGTTATG
>DJEP01000078.1:13084-24165 GCA_002431915.1 Lachnospiraceae bacterium UBA5895
ACATCCAGCAGATTGATCACCTGCATGTCTTTGTTCACGGCCTCCTTGAGTGCATCCTCCACCCATTCATCGGATTCTCCGCCAACATATACGAACATATCGCAGTCCGAAATCTTCATGATATCTTCTGCTGTAGGCTGGTAGCTGTGCAGATCCACGCCGTTATCTAACAGCATGGTCAGATCCACGTGGGAAATCTCGTCTCCTACGATTTCTTTTACCCAGTCATATTCCGGGAAAATCGTTGTTACAATCTTTATTTTTTTGTCTTCTTCCTGGGATTCTTCCGTCTGTTGGTCTGTTGTCTGTGCTGCAGTAACAGACGGATTTTCTACAGAATTTTCAGAATTTTGTGAACCACAAGCAGACAGACCGCATGTTGCCATTGCGGCTGTCAGAATCATTACGATAAATTTTTTCATGAATAAAACCTCCGTTGTCTGCGCCAAAAGCGCATATTGCGTTTACCATTTTGTCAACAACACGGTTTTATTCAATCATTCATTCTTACCTTTTGAGCGACTAAAGAGGAGCAGAGAACGGTAGAGCGATGCCACTGAGCCACCTGTATCCCACCGGTCACCGTAAACGATACACATACTGCCACTACGAACCCGGTTCCGAGATTCCTTAAGGTCTGCTCCGCCTGATGTATACATGCGCAGACAGGGCAGTCTTCTCCCGTACACTGATGGCCTTCCTCTTTTATGATATAGAAAAGAGAGACAAGCATAACCGTTACAAGCACGGTGCATACAATTCCTGAAAGCAATCTTAATCTTCTGCTGTTCATCTGTCTCTCTCCTTTCCCTTATCGTTTTGTCTCTTTTTCTCTGCACTCCCTGCAGATCCCGTAGAACACGGTCCGGATGGCATCCATCTCAAAACCATGGTGTTCCGATATGTGCTGTCTGAGATTCTCTACTTCGTTGCATTGCAGATGGATCAGTTTACCGCATTTTTCGCATTTGCAATGATAGCACCCCGTTTCCCCAATGCTGCCCTGTTCTCCCACATACTCGAAGCAGGCTGCGCTGGTTCCGTCCACCACATATTTTGCTACGGATCCCTCCGCTACCATTTTCTCCAACTGGCGGTAAACCGTGGTAGTCCCCACCGTTATCCCCTGTTTTCTGAAATGTTCACAGATCTCATTTACGGTCACATGACTGCCTTGTACAGATTTCAAAAAGGTAAGCAATTCGGCCATTTGTTTTGTTTTATATTGTGCCTTTGCCAAACCGGATTCCTCCCTCTAATTTGAAAACCATTTTCATTTTACTACTTTTTTCCCGATTGTCAATACAATTTGAAAATCGTTTTCATTTTCTTGCAAACAGGATTCCTCATCTGATTATTTCTGATACCGTGCCATATAAAATCACAGTTTTCCACCGTATACGGGGAATCCACTGTTCGCGCCGTAATTCTCAATATGCTTAAAGTTCTTCAGTACTTCCATATCCTCTGCGCTGATCTCGAAGTCTACCTCCGCATTGGTCTTCATATGTTCGGGGTTGCCGGTCTTGGGCAGAGAGATGGTGCCCAGCTGTAAGGTATAGCGGATGCACAGCTGGGGTACGGAGACACCGTATTTTTCTGCCATTGCCTGAATCTCGGGCTGATGCAGGATCTCACCATGGGCGATGGGGGAATAAGCCTCTACCGCAATGCCGTTCTTCTGGCAGTACTCTACCAGTTCCAGGGGAGTGTTGCTGATGTGGCACAGAATCTGATTTACCATAGGTTTGATCTCTGCGGTCTCTAACAAACTCTCAATGTCTCCCACCTGGAAATTGGAGATACCGATTGCTTTCAGTTTTCCGGCTTTATAAGCATCTTCCAGTGCTCTCCAGGCTGCTCTGTTGCCTTCCACGTAACGGTTCTCGCTCTGGTTGACTTCCACCCAGGGCTGGGGAGAATGAATGATCATCATGTCCAGATAATCCAGTCCCATTTTTGCCAGAGTCTCATCAATGCTTGCGGCTGCGGATTCGTAAGTCTTGTGCTCTGCTGCCACCTTGGATACGACGAACAGCTCCTCTCTGGGTACGCCACAGGTTCTCACACCTTCTCCTACACCGCGCTCGTTGCCGTAAGCCTGTGCGGTGTCGATATGGCGGTATCCCAGTGCTACTGCTGCTTTCACAGCGTCTGCCACCTTATCATCGTCAATAAACCAGGTTCCCAGTCCCAACTGAGGGATCTTCACGCCATTATTTAAAGTTAAAGTATTCTGATACATTTTGCTTCTCCTTTCAAAACTAATGCTTTGTTCCGTATTTTTTACCTTTTCTCCGTCAGAAACGCTCCTGATGGGATGATCTTATCATAATACCTAAAGTTAGCTTTAGGTCAATATGGATTTTAAGAAAAATTTATTCGTTCCACTCATTTCACTCATTTCACAAATTGTCAGCAAGTTGTTGACAGATTCCAATTTTATATTTTACCTATTGGAAAAATACGCTTGTTTCCTCTTGCACTATTTTTTTCATTATGATATACTGTGAAAAATAAAAAACGAAATACAGATCAGGTAACTATGTCAGCGTGGACATCTTCGGATGTGTGCGCTTTTTCTTTTACCTGAATACAGAGAGGAGAATGTATATGGTAGAGCTCATAACCAATGTGAACAATGCCATCAACGGTTTCGTATGGGGTGTTCCCATGCTGGTACTGTTGGTAGGTACCGGTATTCTGATGACGATCCTGACCCGTTTTTTCCAGTTATCCCACCTGGGACACTGGTTCAAAAACACGGTGGGCGGCATCTTTCACGACAAACATGTAACAAAGCATACGGAGGCCGGAGATCAGTCGATCTCCCAGTTCCAATCCCTGTGCACGGCGTTAGCCGCCACCATCGGTACCGGTAATATCGTAGGTGTGGCAAGTGCACTGGTGGCAGGCGGTCCCGGTGCCATCTTCTGGATGTGGATCGTGGCTTTCTTCGGCATGATGACCAACTATTCCGAAAATGTACTGGGCATCTACTACCGACGTAAAAACTCCAAAGGCGAATGGAGCGGCGGTGCCATGTATTATCTGAAGGACGGGCTCGGTTCCTATAAGGGCTGCAAACAGATCGGTGCCGTACTGGCTGTACTGTTCTCCGCTTTCTGTCTGTTAGCGTCCTTCGGTATCGGCAACATGAGTCAGGTCAATTCCATCGCTGCCAACATGACCTCTGCCTTCTCCATTCCCGCTACGGTAACCGGCATCGTACTGGTGATCATCGGTGCACTGGTCATTGTCGGTGGGTTAAAGCGCATTGCTGCCGTCACCGAGAAGCTGGTTCCTTTCATGGCGATTGCTTATGTCATCGGTGCACTGGTGATCTTCTTCGTGAATATCGGTCACGTGGGCGCCGTATTTACCGCTATTTTCAAAGGAGCCTTCGGTCTGCGGGCCGTGGGCGGCGGTATCGTGGGTTCCGGTGTGAAGCTGGCTCTGACCTGGGGCATGAAGCGCGGTGTGTTCTCCAACGAAGCCGGTCTTGGTTCTTCTGTTATGGTGCATTCCAGTTCCAACGTAAAAGAGCCCGTACGTCAGGGTATGTGGGGCATCTTTGAAGTGTTCGCCGACACCATGGTGGTATGTACCCTGACAGCCTTCGCGGTTCTGTCCTCCGGACTGATCGATTTAGACACCGGTGCCGTACTGGTGGATGTATCCGGTTCCGCTCTGGTAGGTCAGGCTTTTGCTACCGTATTCGGCAGCTTCGGTCCCGCCTTCATTGCCATTGCAATCCTGCTGTTCGCGTTTTCCACCGTGCTGGGCTGGAGCCACTACGGATCCAAGGCATGTGAATATTTATTCGGCACGAAATCCACCATTGTCTACAAGGTCGTGTTCGTACTGATGATCTTCATCGGCTGCACCATGAACCTTGGTCTGGCCTGGGATCTGTCCGACACCTTCAACGGTCTGATGGCGATTCCCAACCTGATTGGTGTCATCGCACTGTCTCCCGTAGTAGTGAAGATCACCCGCAACTACGTTGCCCGTATCATTAAAAAAGAGGATGTGAAGCCCCTGTTATCCGTCTTCCCTGAAATTCAGGAAGAACAGGAAAAAGCCGTATAATTTAAGATCATACTTCTTCTCTGGTAATATTCTTCGCCCATTTGCCCTCGCGGTAATGCTTAATGACCCAGGGCCATTTGACAAATTCATCAGTGCATAACAGGAAATAGACCCACAGCACCGGGAGTTTCAGTACAAATGCGGCGAAGAATCCCAGAGGGATTGCATAACACCACATATCGATGGTATCGCAGATCAGTCCGAACTTCGTATCCCCGCCGGCACGGAAGACTCCGGCAATCAGCGCCGTATTCACGGCAGAACCCATAATATAATAAGTATTGATGAGCAGCATATATTTCAGATAATGCATGGCTGTGTCATTCAATGTAGCAAACCGCAACACAAAGGGCGTGATTGCCAGTACGATCAGACCGCCGATGGCTCCGGCGATGACCACCAGCTTCAACATCCGGGAAGCGTAGCTCTTCGACTTCTCCAGATCTCCTTTTCCCATAATATTCCCAAGCAATATGCCACCCGCACTGGCGATGGCGAAGCAGAATACCGTACCGATATTCCTCACCACCGTCACCAGAGAGTTGGCTGCCACCGCATCCGTTCCCAGATGTCCCAGGATCACGGAATACATGGAAAATGCCACGCTCCAGGACACATCATTACCCAGTGCAGGCAGGGACAGGCGCATGAAATCTTTCGTCAGCACCTTGCTGCGTGTGAACAGGTACTTCGGATTTAACTTCACATTTTTACTTAAGAAGGACACAATAACGCAAGCCAGCAGTTCCACCAGCCGGGACATCGCCGTGGCGATGGCTACTCCGGTAGCTCCCAGCTTCGGCATGCCGAACAGTCCGAAGATAAAGGTGGCATTCAGAATAATATTCAACACGAATGCCAGCATATTCAACACCATGCTGACCGTCACCCGCCCCACGCTGCGCAGGATGGCCAGGTAGACCTCCGTAATGCCCCAGCACAGATAAGTGATGCCCATGATCCGCAGGTAAGAGGCGCCAATGGTGATCAGCTCCTGATCGGAGGTAAACAAAAGCATCATATATTGCGGTAGAAAAAATGCCACCAGCGCCACCAATCCCGAAATGGCCATGGAAAAGCGCAGGGTAATGCCCTCTACCGTATGGATCGCTTCCAGATTCCCTTTTCCGTAATACTGGGCACACAATAAGGACGCTCCCGTCCCAAGTCCGTAATACACCATAAATAAAATATTGGAGTAATTCGCCGCCAGCGATACCGCGGAGATAGCGGACTGCCCCACATAATTCAACATAATGACATCCGCGGAATTCACCGCCGCACTGAGCAGATTCTGTATGATGATCGGAATGGTCAGTTTGAACATCTGCCGGTAAAAATCGTCTTTTTTCATTGCTGTCAGTTTCATGGTATTCCTCACAGTTTCTAATTTATTCTTGTTCCCTACATACCTGATTTGCTTTTTCTGCCTTTAGGCATGTATTTTTTCCACGCTCACACATACCCGATTTGCTTTTTCTGCTTTTAGGCATGTATTTTCCTGCGCGCTCACACATACCTGACTCCTTTTTGGGGCTTTTATGTATGTATTTCTCTGACAATTATACATACTCAAATGGTTTTTTCAACCTTTACACATGTATTTTCCTGATATTCTTACTCAAAAAATCCGGGATCAAAAATGACCCCGGATTTCCTGCATATGAAATTATGATTACAGTTTCCAGCCGGCGGCTTCCATCTGGGTTGCCTTCATATGCTGATAGATACCGTTCTTTGCTTCCAGTTCAGCGGGAGTTCCCTGCTCTGCCACCACACCGTCCTTCAGTACAACGATCTTGTCTGCATCTGCCACGGTACGCATGCGGTGCGCAATGATCATAACCGTCTTATTGCGGATCAGCTTGGAGAGGGATTCCTGAATCAGTGTCTCGTTATCTACATCCAGGGAAGCGGTTGCCTCATCCATGAGAATGATGGGTGCATCCTTTAAGAATGCTCTGGCAATGGAGATTCGCTGTCTCTCACCGCCGGACAGTTCCGAACCGTTCTCACCGATCATGGTCTGCCAGCCATTCGGAAGCTTTTCCGCGAACTCATCGCAGTGTGCCAGTTTTGCCGCTGCCAGCACTTCTTCATCCGTAGCATCCTGCTTACCGATACGGATATTTTCCATCACCGTATTATTGAACAGCGTTACCTCCTGGAACACGATGGCGTACAGAGACATCAATGTCTCCGGATCAATGGTGGAGATGTCCATACCGCCCACGGTGATCTTACCTTTATTGATGTCCCAGA
The DNA here is from genome assembly GCA_002431915.1 of Lachnospiraceae bacterium UBA5895. Lineage (GTDB taxonomy): Bacteria > Bacillota > Clostridia > Lachnospirales > Lachnospiraceae > Acetatifactor. The sequence continues at coordinate 19,439 of DJEP01000078.1, forward strand.
ACCGGGAAGCCAGTCTGGACACGGTGGTCTTACCGCCGCCGGAAGGTCCGATCAGTGCGGTCACTTCGCCCTGTTTTGCCATGAAGGTCACATCTCTCAGTACAGCATCCTGGCTGTCATAGGAGAATCCAACATGGGAAAATTCGATGTCATAGCCCTTGGGATCCATGGTATCGGCACCGGTCTGGATCTCATGGGACAGAATCTCGTCGAGGCGGTCGCTCTGCACACTGCTGCTGATGATGGCCGCCAGATTCTGTAATGCCACCTGCAAGGGATCATACATTCTGGATACCAGCAGCAGGAATACGAAGAAGGTCAGAATATCGATCTCACCCTTTACTAACAGCACGCCGCCGGTCAGTGCCACCGTGGCAATGCCCAGTTTTAAGATCATCTGTGCACTACCCACAAATACTGCGGTACCAAGCTCTGTCACCAGTGCATGTTTTTCCACCGCACGGATTTTGCTCTCTAAGCCCTCCATGTACTCTGCCTGTGCATTGTTGGCACGCAGGTCACGTACCGTTTCAAGACATTCCTGAATGCCGTCCGCGCAGTCCATTTTTAATTTCATCTGTTTGTTACTCAGGCTCTTCTGCACTTTTCTGGAGCAGCCGACGATCAGAAAAGATACCGGCAATACCCACAGTGCCGCAATTGCCATTTTCCAGTTCAGGAAAAAGATGCTGACAGCGATCAACGTCGTGGAAATGCAGGAGCCCACCAGTTCCGGAATGAAATGAGAGGATGCCGTCTCCATGGTGGCACAATCCGCCATGATGGTGCTGGTCAGATCGGACAGATCCTTTTTCCCGAAAAAGGACAGCGGAATCTTGCGCAACTGTTCCGCCAGTGTGATTCTGCGTACACCGCTCTCCACATAAGTTGCCAGGAAGGTTGCGCGATACTGAATCAATGTGGTAATGGCAATCAGTGCAAGGCACAGCAGACAACCGATGAGATAAAATAATCCTCTGCCTGCCATTGTCCCCTGTAAATAATCCTTTACCAGAAAATATAACATCCATACCGGGAACATCAGCACCAGATCGGAACAGGTAACGGATATAAATGCCTTTATCATATCCTTTGCACCTTTTTCGGAGAGTGCATATTTATGTTGCAATTTTGCCTGTAAACTACTCATTCTATTTCTCCCCCTTTCCTACTTTCCAGCTGACGGACTTGTTGTATTCTTCCCACATGTGGGCATACAGTCCGTTTTGTCCCAGTAATGTCTGATGAGTACCCTGTTCCGCGATTTCCCCATTCTTCAGTACACAGATACGGTCAGCATCCACTACGGAAGAAAGTCTGTGAGCAATCATAATCACAGTCTTTCCTGCGGAAAGCTTCGTAAATGCCTTCTGCACCTTTGCCTCATTGTCAGGGTCGGCAAAGGCGGTTGCCTCATCCAGAATCAGGATCGGTGCATTTTTCAGCATCGCGCGGGCGATAGACAGACGCTGTGCCTCACCGCCGGATACATACGTACCCTGACTTCCGATGACAGTATCCACGCCATCCGGCAGCTTTGCAATAATGTCCTCACACTGGGCATTTTTCAATGCTTCCAGGACTTCTTCTCTGGTGGCATCTTTTTTGCCCATTCGGACATTATCATAAATGGACATCTTCAAAAGTTTGCTGTCCTGGAATACGAAGGACACCATATCCATCAGCTGCGGGGAAGGAATCTCCTTCACATCCACGCCGCCGATGCAGACCTTACCTTCCGTGGTATCATAGAAACGGGCAATCAGGCTGGCCAGGGTGGTCTTACCACCGCCGGAAGGACCTACGAAAGCCACATGCTCCCCTTCTTTGATCGTAAGATTTATCTGATGCAGGGCATCCCGCTCTGCGCTTTCATAGCGGAAGGATACATTCTGAAGGGTAATGGAATATTCCCGGATGTTCTGTTCTTTTTCCGCTTCCGGCAGAGGCTTCCTGTTCAGGATGCCATCGATTCTGTTCAGGGAATCTTCTACGATCATCTGATTCTCACCGCCGTACATGATTTTGCTCAGGGTAACGGTAAGTACCGGGGTAATGATGATGTAGAACAGCAGGTTGATCAACAGTTCCGGATCACCGCTCTCCCCGCCGAAACAATAAGCCGCTGCGATCAGGACCGAGAAAATGGCATTGATCAGTGTGGTAAATCCTACCATGGGCCACATGAGTTCCTTGGTATAGGCAATGACCCATTTCTCGTATTTTTTAATGGAAGTCTGGAACCGTTTGAAAGAAAATACCGACTGTCCGAAGGTCTTTACCACAGGGATACCGCGGACATATTCCACGGCTTCGCTGGACATTTCCTCCAGCGCATTTTGGTATTCCGTCATTTTATCCTTCATACGCTGTCCTGTCATAGTCCCCATGATCAGAAAAGCCAATACCACCGGCACCAGACTTAACAGACCCAGTTTCCAGTCGAACGCCACCAACAATACTAACAGTCCCACGGGTGTTGCCATGGCGCCTGCCTTATCCGGCAACTGGTGTGCCAGAAAAGTCTCGGTGGCTGCTGTGGACTCATTAACGATCTTGCGGATCTTACCGCTGCCCTCATTGTCCATGAATCCCATGGGCAGCGTCAGAATATGACGCATCAGAGAGCTTCGCATATTCGCCTGTACGTGGAAAGCGGCAATATGGGAGCACAACAGTGCGCAGATATAAATGATCATGGAAAGCAACGCAAATCCTACGGCGTTCCATCCGAGTCCCGACAGGTTCTGCGCCTTGCTGTAGTCCGGTGCTGCCAGTACAACTTCCTGCATGATCCGCCATATGTAATAGAACGGCAATAATGCGATCAGGGCACTGGCTGCAGATAAAATCCATGACGCGATGGTCAGATACTTGTAGTTGCCGGCATATCCGAACAACTTCTGCATAGAACTTTCTTTTTTCATGTGATCTTTCCCTCTTTCCTTTTTTATAAGTGATAGAATTCCCGGAGTTCCCCTTTTTCCATATGAAACACATGGGTACAACAATTCACGATCAGCTCCGGATCGTGGGTAATGATAAATACGGTCTTGCCCTGCCTTCGCAGATCCCGGAGCAGGGCGGAGGTCTGCAGCATATGTCGATAGTCCAGACCGCTGGTGGGTTCATCGAAGATCAGTATGGATTTGTCTGCCAGAATTGCAGAAGCAATGGCCACCCGCTGCTTCTGCCCTCCGGAGAGTGACATGGGATGTCTGTCAATATAGGGAGTCAGATCCAGCTGCTCTATGACTCCGGCCACTTGTGCTTCTTTCTCCGGATCCATTCCCAGCCGGATCTCATCCTCAACAGTCTCACAGAAAAGCTGATGGTTCACATCCTGCATGACCATATAACACTCTTTCAACATTCCCCGATGATTTTTCTCTTCTCCCCGGAGAACTGTTTTCCCCTTGAATTTTTTCTCCAGTCCGCACAGGCATCGCAGGAATGTGGACTTTCCGGCACCGTTATGCCCGGTCACGGCGATAATGGCATTGTCCGGCAGATTAATATCTTTCATATGTAATGTAGCTTCTTTTTCATAGCTGAAGGAATAATTCCTTAATCCAATCTCCCCCTCGGTGGTGTCTGCCTTCTGTGAAAGCGCCGGCATTGTCAGCGTCAGACTGCGAAGTCCCAGTGACGCGATTTTTTCCGCGGATAATTTTGCGAGCTCCTGCATCGGCAGATCCAGTGCGATCCTGCCTTCTTCCATGTATACCACCCGGTCGCAGATCTCTTTCAGCCAGTACAATCGGTGCTCTGCAATGATCAGGGTTTTGCCTTTCTGTTTCCACAGTAACAGTGTCTTCTTCAGTTCTTCGATGGCATCCAGATCCAGGTTGGAAGTAGGCTCATCCAGCACAAAAATATCCGGTTCCATGGCGGATACCGAGGCACAGGCGATCCGCTGCTTTTCACCACCGGACAGCTTAAAAATATTTCTTCCGAGAAGCGGCTGCAGTTTTAGTTCCTCCGTCACCCGGTCGATACGCTCCCTTATCACCTTCTCCGGCAATCCCATATTTTCGCATCCGAAAGCAATTTCTCCGGTAGTATCCAGACAGAAAAACTGGCTTCGGGGATTCTGGAAGACACTGCCCACCTTTGCCGCAATGGTGTATAGTTCCTCATCCTTTACTTTCAGACCGTCCACCGTGACATCTCCGCTCAGTTCGCCCTCGTAAAAATGGGGAATCAGTCCGTTGATCAGCCGGGTGATGGTCGTCTTGCCGCAACCGGAAGCCCCGCAGAGGAGAACGCACTCCCCTTTTCCTGCAATAAAATTCACATTGTGCAATGCTCCCTGTTCGGAATTCTCATATTGGAAGCTTACATCTGTCAGTTCTATCATATTACTCATGTCGTATAAGCCTCCTTTTATAAAAACATTCTCACGATCCATATCACATACGGTATCAGACACACCAGTATCAGCAGCCAGTCCTGTATATGCAGGCCAATCTGACAGATATTGGTACGTCTGACCTCTCCACCCAGTCCTCTGGTCAGTGCCGCTGCATTTAATTCTTCGCCGATCTTTGCCGTACATACCATTAACGGAACCATTCGATACTCCAACATTTTCCCGGCATTTTTTCCACCGAAGCGAATGTCTCTCATCCGCATGGCCGCATTGATGGAGGCGAATTCTTCCACCACCGTAGGGAAAAAGCGGAACATCACAGACAGCGGAATCGTAATTTTCTCCGTCACATGCA
>DJEP01000099.1 GCA_002431915.1 Lachnospiraceae bacterium UBA5895
CCTAACATTCTGTTAGAGTTCATAGCTGTAAGATTGTGTTGTACTACCATAATAGTTACCTCCTTGTATTACTGCCACAAATCCTTTTGTGTCAGTGTGCGTATCTGCGTTATGGGAAATCCATTTTTCACAGATACTTGTTTTTAGTTTTTATAGTAACCGGAGTAGGAGCTTTCCCGTCGGGCCCTGACAGGCTCGCTCTTCCTCCGGTTATTACCGTGTAAAATTAATGTTTGTCCGCATTCCCTCTGGTGATGATCACATTGGATTTCCTGCGGTACTTCTCCGGATGCTCTTCTTCCGCATAATATTTAGGAAGCTTCGCTCTCTCTTCCGGATCGGTAATCTTATTTTCCAATACCGTGCTTCTTACGATGTTCACCTCTTTCGGCGCATCAATCATGATACGGAGATGGTTCTTGGTCCCTCCCAGGAACACGATCTTAATATTGTCATTGATCATCAGGTATTCTTCCGGACTAACGGTCAGACGCAGCATAATTTCAACCTCCTTGTTTTGTTCAGCCTTCCTTGCCTGCTGTTTCTCACTGATGCAACATTCTGTTATGGAATGTTGCATTTCTAAATTTATTTATCAAGGAGGCTATTATGAGTACCACACAACCCATTCGCAGCAAACATCTTTTACACGATTTCAAGAACTACTATCTCACCGTACATCCGGATTTCCGCAACTACACGCTTATCCTGGTCGGTCTGAACACTGCTCTCCGCATAAGTGACATCCTTCATCTCACCTGGGGCGACATCTATTGTGCGAAGCGGAACTGCTTTTACACTCATCTTCTGATTACAGAGAAAAAAACAGGAAAAGAGACCCGCATCTTTCTCAATAAAAAACTTCAGAAAACATTACTGTCCTATCAAAAGACGCAGTCTTCCGTAACTGACACAGACTACCTTTTCCCAAGCCCACGAAAGCCGGGTGCTCCTCTCTCCCGGTACCAGGCCTACCGCATTGTCCGCAAAGCCGCCGAGGCCGTAGGGATCGAAGATGTGATACGATGCCACTCTCTGCGGAAGACCTTCGGCTATCATGCGTGGAAAATGGGAACACCTCCGGCTCTGCTGATGGAGATCTACAATCATTCTTCTTTTCAGATCACAAAACATTACCTGGGAATTGAACAGGATGACAAAGATGCTGTATTTCGTGACATGCAGCTATGATTCGCGGTTGAAAACCGTTATATTGATACAGAAGCAACGGTGTGACGATTTTTATAAAAAAAGCTAAAGTTTCTCCATGGGCAGCCGAAATATGTAGTGCAAGCCAAAATGCAACATTCCATAACAGAATGTTGCATTTTCTATTTTAATCATTTCATTTCTGTGTTATTCTATAAGAGACTGTATTTTACTTTTTTTCGACAATTCTTTTTTTATAATCTACAGTCAGAATCAGGAGTACGAATGAAAAACCTTATATGTGAAATGTTCTATAAGCAGCGGGCGCAATTCAATCAGGAAGGTGCTTCCAGAAGCAGGGAATATCCCCTGCCTCCGGATGTCACCTTGCATGCAGATGTCTTCTATGATAAGAAGCATGTCCCCGCACACCGCCTGGATATCTACCGTCCCAAGGATCGGGACGGGGAAACTCTCCCTGCCATCATCAACGTTCACGGCGGCGGTCTCCTCATGGGCAACAAGGAATTCAACCGTCCTTTTTGTACTTCCCTCTGTGAAGCGGGATACGTGGTGTTCAGCATCGAATACCGCCTAGTGCCGGACTGCCTCTTTTACGACCAGCTGGCGGATCTGCATCTGGCGCTTGACTTTATCCGGGATCACCTGACAGAATACGGTGGCGACCTCTCCCATGTATATGCCTGCGGCGACAGCGGCGGTGCCTGTCTGTTGACCTACGGAATTGCCATGCAGAAAGACAGATCCCTGGCACAGGCTGCCGGAGTAAAGCCTTCCGACCTGCAGATCCTCGCTCTGGGTCTGGTCAGCGGTATGTTTTACACGAACCGTCCGGACAAAATCGGACTTTTTCTTCCCAGATACCTCTACGGCGCACATTATAAAAAAAGTGCTTTTGCCCCTTATATATCTCCGGAGCATCCGGAGATTGTGACCAGCCTGCCCCCCAGTCTCCTGATCACCAGTGACAACGATCATCTTCAGAAATACACTCTGGATTTTGAAAAAGCTCTGACCAGACATCAGATACCCCATAAACTGATCAATTTTCCGAAGGATCCCCGCCTGACCCATGCGTTCAGTGTTTTCTACCCGAACCTTCCGGAAAGTAAGGAAGTTATCCACAATATGATTCACTTTTTTGAGCATATTGTGGAAGATAGTAAAGGAGGAAATGCACAATGACGTACGATGAAAATGTTTTCAAAGAAAAAGCCAATCGCAAGGCTCGTAAGATCTGGATCGTTTTTGCGGTTTTACTCAGTGCCAACTATGGTTCCGATGCTGCCGGCGGATTATATCCCACCAGCCTTTACCTCATCTTTGTGGCATTATGCTGGCTGCCTCTGATCGCCGGCGAAGTATTGCTGCGGGTAAAAGGATGGGCGACGGAGCTCTACCGTTACGATCTGGTCATCGGTTACGGCATCTTCTATACCTTTGTCATATGCACCACGGAGTCCCCGATCGCTTTCACTTACATACTCCCGGTTACAAGCTTACTGGTACTGTATAAAAACCGGAAATTCATGATCAAATGCGGTATTATCAACTCCATGATCATTGTCGGTGCTGCCGTCTATCGTTACCTGTTAGGCTTTAACAGTGCCTCCGATATGAAGAACTATCAGCTGCAGCTATCCTGTATTATCCTATGTTACATCTGTTACGTCATGTCCATCCGCCATCTGAACGAGTCCGACGGTGCCATGGCCGACAGCATCAAGGCTGATCTGCACAGAGTCGTGACCACCGTAGAGCAGGTCAAGACTTCCAGCAATATCATTCTGGACGGTATTACCGTCGTAAGAGAACTGGCTTCCGAGAACAAGCACGGTTCCGATATCGTCATGCTGGGTATGAACGAGCTGACCGACAATAATGCCATGTTGCGGGATCATACCACTTCCTCCACACAGATGACTTCTGACATCCGTGCTCAGGTAGAGCATGTCGTCTCCCTGATTGGCGAGATGGTATCTCTGGTGGAAAAATCCGAAACCCACGCCAGCATCAGTGCCGAAGATCTGAAAAGCCTGGTAAATACTGCAACTACCATGTCTGAGCTGTCCACCGAACTGGAAAATATCCTGAAAAACTTCCAGCAGGAATTCAATATGGTAAAACAGGAGACCGGCACCATCGAAAAGATCACGAACCAGACCAACCTGTTAGCCTTAAATGCTTCCATTGAAGCCGCCAGAGCCGGTGAGGCCGGTAAGGGCTTCGCTGTGGTCGCTGACCAGATCCGCACCTTAAGTACTGAGACCCATGCTTCCTCCGAGCAGATCCGGGATGCGCTCTCCCGTCTGGATGCTACTTCCGCAAAGATGACCGCTTCCATCGAGGAGACTTTAAAATTGATCCAGATCACTCTGGAAAAAGTAACACAGACCAGAGAAAACGTAAATCAGATCACTTCGGATTCCACGCAGCTGGGAAAACATATTCAGGTCGTAGACAATGCCATCAAGGAAGTGGAAAGTTCCAATACCCAGCTGGTATCCAATATGGAACAGGTGTCCAATATCGTGGAGACCATTACCGGCTGTATTGCACACTCCAGCCAGACCAGTGAACGTATGCTCAGCAAATACGAGGAGACCGCTGCCAATATCAATACTATCGAGGATGTCATGGAGAACATGATGTGCGATCTGGGTATTGGCGGTTTCATGGGTATCGAAGATATTCAGCCCGGTATGAAGATCGATCTGAAATTAGTCGGTCAGGACGATACGGAATATCTGGGAGAATTGATCGAGCAGATACCGGAGGGACTGTTGGTGTCCTGTCAGAAGAGGCTCACCATCACCGAAGCAGTTCCCTGCACGTTACAAGTCACGGCGGGCAACATCCTGTATTGTTGGGACAAAGCAACCATCTCCCCGGCTTCCGAGAGTGGTGCACATGTCTTCAAAATTGTTATTAACACCGGACCCCGGATCAACAACCGACGCAAGTATCCCCGCATGGATCTGAACAATGCCTGCACCATTAAGTTCAAAGATTCCGATAAAGAATATGCAGCCACCATGGATAATATCAGTGCCAACGGCTTTGCCTTCCTGGCAACGGACAGGATCTTCTCCCAGAGCAAAGATGCCGTAATCTTCGTCACTATTAAGGATTTCGCCCTCCCGAACCACAATGTTCTGGAAGGACGTATCATCCGATGCTCCGACGATAACGGCCTCTTCATCGTAGGCTGCCAGATGCCTGAGGATAATTTCTATATTCTGGAATATGTAGAAAAGAACCTGCAGAAATAAAAGAAATGTAAACTTATAACCGTTCAACTATGAACATATTTGATTACAAAATATTATGGCTTCAGGAGCTGGGCGATCAGGCCCTCGACCTCCTGGAGCTGTTCTTTTGTGCTCTCCCTATGGCTTTCCTTGCGGTATTTCGAAGGGGACATCCCCTTCATGGCATGAAAGGCCTTGGTGAATACCAGTGCGTCGCTGTAGCCACAGGACAGCGCAATACTTTCGATGGGATAATTCGTGGAATCCAGCAATTCTCTCGCCTTGGTAATGCGGAAGGTGGTAAGGAACTGCTGGGGAGACATCCCCAGATAGTTCTGGAACAGGGTATATAAATAGCTGCGGTTGATACATACATAATCGGCCACATCCGTGACCTTGATAGGGTTACAGTAGTTGCTCTGGATAAATGAGACCGCTTTTTTCACATACTGGTTGCCCTTATCCTCTTCTTCACGCGCCACCACACCGGCGCTGTCGGCAATCACCGACAGAAACACTCCCAAAAGCCCGTTCCGCCGCAGATCATCCGCAACGCCGAAGGTATTGTGCTCCATCATATCCCGGATGATGGAATACAGCTCCTCGGATTTATCACAGGCAAAAATAGGATGCCTGTCCGACAGTCCCATGCTATGTAAGTACTCTTCCGCCCGGCTTCCGGCAAATCCCACCCACAGATAGCTCCAGGGATCCTTCGCATCTGCCTGATAAAAGGCCAGCTCATTGGGCTGGATCAGAAAGCCGTAACCCGCTTCCAGCTGGTATTCCTTGTCATGGAACCGGAAATGTCCCCTGCCGCTTAAGACATAGTGGATCAGGTAATGTGGCTTGGATGCCGGTCCGAAGCTGTGCAGCGGTTCCGTCTGGGAGCACCCACAGCAGTTCACATAGAGACTTCCTGTCTTATCATTAGCAAAATCTAATTTAAACGCCTTTTCCATGCCGGCTCCTTACCTCTTCCTTTCTATTTTTCTATTCTGCTGTATCAGTCCCCCGGCAATACTAATTTACAATAATTCCGCCGTTTTCATCAAATTCCACGCCAAAATCCCTGCTGTATTCGTTCATTCGCTGCAGGATCCGCTTCGCATCCTCTCCGGTCGCCGGGGTCGGCTTAAAATCATTTCGCGTGGATACAGAGCTTACTATACAGGGGATGATCCGTGCATTCTGATCCTCCACCTTTTCCCCATTCTCAAAAGTAAAGGTCTGCTGGAAGATCATGGTGTCCTTATCCTCCGGATTCCGGTTGGCTCCGAAGCAGAAATTCGCCAGGCTGTATATGATATATCTGCCTTTGTATTCCTCGATTCCCTGCAGCACATGAGGGTGATGACCGATGACCAGATCCACTCCCCAGTCGATGCATTTTCTGCCAAGCTGTTGTTGATAATTCTCCGGGTAAGTGTCTTTTTCAATGCCCCAGTGGCAACAGGCAAGAATCAGATCCACGTTCTGTTCCCGCAGGATCTCAATATTATTCTGAATCAGCTTCTCCACCTGCGCGCCCCATTCCACTTCGTTGACAGAGATAATACCGATCTTCAAATTCCGCTCGCCGCCATGGGCTGCCGCACTGTCGGGGATCTCATAGACGCCCACATTTTTATCATAAGCGTAGACGATTCCCTCCTGCTCCAGTGCCGCCACCGTATCCCGGCTTCCCTGCTCTCCGTAGTCCAACCGGTGGTTATTCGCGAAGCTGACCGCCTCAATACTGCCCAGCGTCAGCAGATGGGCATACGCCGGATCTCCCTTGATACAATAGGTCTGCCCTTCCCTCATCTGCTCCGATGTGGTCAGCGGACCCTCCAGGTTCACGATGGTCATATCATCCGCCTCGAAAATATCTCTCACATTCTCGAAAAAGTAGCCTTCATCCTCCGCCTGGTCATAAGCCTGGCGGAAGGAGGAACCGTAGTCCTGCTCCTGGTGGTTGCCTAATGTGACATCCCCCGCCGCGGAAATCGTGATTGTGTAACGCTCCCCCGAAGTGCCGGAATCTCCGGACTGTCCGGACGATGCAGCGTTTTCACCGCCTGCCGTACCGGTCTGTGAGGTCTCCCCGGTATTTTCCACAGGTGTATCGCTCTGTGATCCGGCATGGTAACCTCCGATGGGCTGTGCCAGATCCTCGATTCCGGGAACATAGACCTGCTGTGTCAGGTCATCCCCACAGCCACTGAGAGCTGCTACCAACACCGCACAAAATAATATCGCAAGTGCCTGTTTTCGTCGCCCCATATATATTCTCCCCTCTGCCCTGCAGTTACTTAATCTGAAGTCAGCTAGTCAGCTTGATTTGCAGAAGATTCCGTCGTCTCTGTACTGTCTCCCTCTCCGTACAGATTCTCCCGCAAGAATTTCTTGTTCGCATCGAAATCCACTTCCAGCACTGCCATCTGGCGGATCGTCGCATCCTTATAGGTGTCCTCGATGGGAATACTGTTTTGTATGATATCGTAAGTCAGAATCTTCGGTGCCATCAGGCTCAACTGATAACACTCCGCCTGGGTCAGATTCGTGGTCAGATTCGGCATCAGACCGTCGATCAGTTCCTTCGGATTGGTCAACATTCCCTTAGGCAGCTTATGAATGACCTCTGTCAGCACCTTTCTCTGACGCTCGGTTCTGCCGAAATCCGTACCGATATAACGGTTTCTGCAATATGCCAACGCCCGGGGTCCGTTCAGATGCACCATGCCTCCGGACAGATCCTCGAAATAGTCCGTTCCTTCCGGTCTTCCCAGTAAAATATTATATTCCACAAGATAGCCGTTTACGTATTCCACTTCTTTTGAGGTCAGCTCCAGATCCACACCGCCGACCGCATCTACAAGATTCGCAAATGCTTCAAAATTCACCAGCACGTAACGGCTGATATGAATGTCAAAATTCTGCTCAATGGTCTCCATCAGCAATTCTGCGCCGCCATAGGAGTATGCCGCATTCAGTCGATTCCCCTTATGTCCCGGAATATCCACGTACATATCGCGGAGCAGGGATGTCATGTAGATCTTCTTCGTCTTGTTGCTGATGGACAGCAGGATCATGGCATCGGACCTGCCGTCCTCCCCGTTCTCACGGGAATCGTTACCGATCAGCAGGATATTCGTGACACCTTCTTCCTTCATGGGAGAGCCTGCCACGGATTCGATCTCTTCGTAATTCATCTCGGCATAGACCTTGCCCACCAGAACATACAGCCCTGCTGCCAGGAATACAATGATCAACGCCGCTGCGATCAGAAAGCGTTTAAATCCGGATTTCTTCTTAGGTGCTTTCTTTCGAGATTTCGCAGATTTCTTCCCCTGAGTTCTGCTTTGCTCATTCCTCTCGGACTCTCTGCGCTGTGTCTGGCGTCCTGTCTGTCTCTGCGGCTGGCATTCGGACTCTCTGCGTCTGGTCTGCTGTTCCCGGCGCTGTGACTGTCTCCTGCGATACGCGGGATCATCCCAGTCCTCCGCGTACTCATCCTCTCTTCCTCGTCTACCGGATCCGATCACATCCAGTTCCTCCTCTTCCTCGTCATCCTCACTCATGTCAAACATCTGCGGAGCCGGACGCTCTGCCGCCTGCCGTTCTGTCCCGGTCTTACGGTTGCCGGATCCGGATGTCTGCATTTCCTCTATCTCCTGTTGTAAAAAGGCTTCCAGCCCCTTTTGTATATCTTCCATCTCCTGAATGGAGTCACGCTCTCTGTCGCTCATATTGTACCTCATTTCCACGTACCGACGCAGGTACGTTCCTTAAGTCTATCTCCTATTCGTTTACTAGGATACCACACTCCCCCGCATTCGTCACGGCAGAATTCTTTAATATTTGCTTAAATGTTGTCCTCAAAATCTTAAGCGTATAGAGTCTGTCACAAAAAAGACTATCTGCGGATATTTTCCACAGATAGTCTCTGCATTTTTGTTAAATTATGTTTCCTGCTCAGCAACATTACTTATGAGCAATTCTCGCGTCTATGTAGTTCTTCAGAGACTCCACAGTCTCCTCCACACCCAGCTTGCTGCTGTTGATGGACAGATCGTAGTTACGGGAGTCGCCCCATTTTACCTTACAATGACTGTTATGATAATATTTTCTGCGGCGATCCTTCTCGATCATACGCTCCTCCGCATGACGGGCATCCAGCTCATAAATCCGCATAACACGTTTGATCTTGGCTTCTTTATCTCCCAACACGAAGATGGAGATCAGGTTGGGATTGTCCTTCAGCACGATCTCGGAGCAACGTCCTACAATCACGAAGGATTCTCCTGCCTCTGCCTTTTTCTTAATGTAATCGAACTGCATCCTGGCCACATTGTCTGCCGGAGAGCTGTTCATTCCCATTACGCTTCTGTACAGGAATTTGTTACGTCTCATTTCATCGAACTCTGCCAGTTCCTTGCTGCTCACGTTCATGCTTGCAGCCACCTCGTCTAACAGGTTGTGATCGTACATCGGCAGCTTGTAATACTCCGCCAGCTTCTGTGCGATCTCATGTCCGCCGCTGCCGTACTCACGGCCGACGGAGATAATCAGTTGTTCACTCATGGGTCTGCCCTCCTTATGGCTTTATAGGTATCTCGCGTAGATCATCAACATGGAGATTCCTACTACTATTATAGTCGCAGGTGCCATAACTTTGCAATATTTTCCCCACTTAATCATATGACCGGCCTTCGCTGCGGTAGCAATACCTACCACATTGGCAGATGCGCCGATAGGGGTTGCGCTTCCGCCGATGTCGGTACCCATAGCCAGTGCCCATGCCAGAATGGACAGATCCACACCCTGGGTAGCAGACAGACTGCTGATGATAGGGATCATCGTTGCTGCAAAAGGAATATTATCTACAAATGCGCTGGCGATTGCAGAGATCCACAGGATAATCGCGATCATCAGCATCAGATTGCCGTTGCTGATGTCTCCGATGAAATTTGCCATGACTTTCAGGATACCGGTCTGCTCCAGACCACCGACTACCATGAACAGTCCGATGAAGAACAGCAGTGTCTTATAATCGATCTGCTTGATCAGCTTCAGTGCATCCTTACCTGCGGCGATCAACGTTACGATAGAGATAAATACGCCGATGCAGGATACGGTCAGTCCGGTCTGCGCATGGGTAACTAACAGTACTACCGCACACAGGAAAATAACGGTGCTGATGATGAATCCCTTTTTATCGGTAATTGTCTCGGAAGGATCCGGATAGGTCTGATTGCTGCCGGCTGCCGCTGCCTCGCTGGCGCGCAGCTCCTTGTGAAATACCAGATAAAAATACAATACGACTACAATCAGGGAAATGCCTGCGATCACACCGGTGTTCGTCAGGAAATCCGTGAAGGAATATCCCAGGGAAGTACCGATGATGATGTTAGGGGGATCTCCGCACATGGTAGCGGATCCGCCCAGATTCGCGCAGAACACTTCCGCCAGGATCATAGGCACCGGATTGAACTTCAACAGCTGTGCCAGTTCAATGGTGACTGCTGCCAGGAACAGAATTACGGTAATACTGTCAATAAACATTGCCAAAACACCGGATAATACCATAAAAGTGACAAACAGCGGTATCACCTTATACTTGACCATCTTGGCAAGGCGCATGCAGAGCCAGCGGAAAAATCCGACTCTCGCCATTCCCTCTACCATGATCATCATTCCAGCTACGAATACGATTGTCTCCCAGTTGATGCCACTGGAAGCCTCCGCGGACTGTCCCGCCATATACCAGAAATGACTTGTGAAAAAGCTGCCTAAATTTAACGTCTCCAACACTGCGCTCATACTGTGCATTCCCAATCCGAACACCAGAACCAGTGTCAGCAGGCCGCAGCCCAATGTGATAATGTGTCTCTCCCATACTTCCAGAACAATCAATACAAACATCGCCAGAAATATGACTACTGCAAGTATTTGTGCTATCACTTTTCCTGCCTCCTCGTACATTTTTCATTTGTCTTTATTAAGCATTTTTAGTCTCGCTTTTTCCTTTTATTTTCTTGATTTTTCTTAAAAATTAAGGGTTTTTCGCACCTTTCGACTAAAACGCTCAAGATATGATTTTATCCGAAATAGAGGCAGAAGTCAATTCTTCTTCCAGTTTCTATGCATAAATATTCCGTTAAGGTTCCGTCTGGATATTTTCTCCCGAAATACGGTTCTGCGGAATCATTCATGAAACGACTGCAGACTCTCCTTTAGCTTTAAGGAAATCTGGTCACAGATGTTAATCATGGTATTGATTTCATCTAATGATTTTACACAATTTGATGTATAATCCACTATTTCCTGAATGCTGGTGCTGTTTTCATCCATGGTTGCAGAAATATGCAGAATACTATGATCCATGTCCGAAAACGAGGTACGAAGCTGATCTGCATGTCCGGCAAACTTGTTCATCATCGACGATATCTGTATTGCATCCGTACGATACTTCTCAGCAATGTTTAAAAAGAATGCATAATCTTTGATCACGGAATCATCAACAAATTGCAACAGCTGCCCGGCATCCTGACTCAGGCTGTCCACCGCCCCCATGACAGCAGTGCTTATGTGGTTTATGTTGGCTGCGGCATCCTGACATTTTTCTGCAAGCACCCGGATTTCCGAAGCAACAACAGCAAATCCTTTTCCTGCTTCTCCGGCTCTTGCCGCCTCAATAGAAGCATTTAACGATAAAAGATTTGTCTGTTCAGAAATATTCATAATTTCCTCTGTCAGTATGCTGATCCCTGAGGCTTTGCCGCTTTCCTCAAGGGATTGAGTAAGTTTGTTTCGAATACCTGCCAGCATTTCCAAGGCCGTCTTCTGGCCGGTTTCAGCATTTCTGGATAATTCTTCCGCCTTGTCACGCATATCTGTGGTATATAAATTACCCTCTCTGGCAAAATCAGCAATTGCAGTTGCAAAAGTAAGATTCTTTGCGGAATTATCCTTTAATGTATCAGCAGCCGCAGTAACCTCACCGATTCCACCGGCGAATTGTTGCAGATTTCCAGACACATTTCTAATGTTCGTCTCTGCCAGATGGGTACTTTCCGATACTTTCTGTACCATATCTTTAAGTTGAAACGAATGCTGCTCCAGCTGACCCAGAATCTTCTGCAGACTGGACGACAGGGAAAAAATAGAGTCTTTTAAATGTTTTACTTCGCAAGTCTTCTGATATGCAAGTTTTCTGTTCACTGATACAGCTTTTCCCTGAATCAGCTGTGCTGCCTGTGCATCAATCCACCTTACCATGGAATTAATCTTTGACGATAAGGAAAAGGCTCCCCATAATCCCATAATGCACAGCAGCAGGATAGATGACAGCATGGCATAGAGTAATCCTTCTATCAGTGAAAATGCCTCCCTGATGGGTGTAACAATGCAAATAGACATCCCGTTAATTCCCAGCGGACAATAAGAATAGAACATTGTACTGCCATTTTCAATTGCAATTTTGCTACCGCTTTCTCCATTGATCATGGCATTATAAACCTGCTTTAATTCTTCCGGAATACTATGATAGAATTCAACGGCTTCTTCGTCCTTTTCATCCGGAACACCGTAGCATCTCTGCATAACTATGGAAGAGTCCGGATGTGCTGACAGGGTGCCGTCGGAATTCAGCATGAATGCATATCCATTTTTGTAAAATTGATAACGGTTCAGTATATCAGTAATACATTCCAGACGCAAATAGCCTATCAGTACGCCTACCTTTTTTTCTCCACGGTAGACGGGTGTTCCAATTCCCAGCACGGCTCTTCCTGTGCTGACAGAAATGGTCGGCTCGCTGATAACGGTCTTTCCTGATTTCCAAGGCTTTGCAAAAGCTTCTTCCCTGCTGATGGAATATCCATGTCCTTCTTTCCCCTCTGTATGCGCCTGCTCAGTACCATATTGATTTGCCACAACAAAATGTGACCATACATCCGATCCCTCCTGTTCCATAAGCTCTTGGAGGTAAGGCTCTGCCTGCGTATAGTCCAACGTGATCACAGCCTCCTGCATGGCTGCTGTTTCTACAATGGAAACATATTTTTCCAGAGTGATCCGCATCTGACTGCTGAGCTGCGATGCATATATAATATTTTTATGCTCTGTTTCGTTTTTTACGGATAACGTAATATAACAAAAAATAACTGCCAGCACTAAAAAAAAAGGAAGCAGAAAGGTAATGGATAAGTCCCCCAGCAATGCGCTTTTTAGAGTTTTTTTCCGTTTTATCATATGATTGTTTTCCTCCGCTTCCAAATAATTATAAACAGTACTGTATTCAGTATAATTTCTTGAAAAACAGAGTTCTATCAATCTCAGGTAAAACAAATGTAAAAGACTGATTAAGTCATATCGCTCCGAAAGCTTTCCTTATCGTTCTTCCCCACATACCGTAAAAACATGCGGTGCATCTCGATGCCGCTTTCTCCGAAATACAGCTTCATGTACTTCTCGCCATCCTGCCGAATCGGCAGAATCACGAACTGTTCCACGATTTTACCTTCCGTACCGTTGATGGTCACGGTCTGCTGTAACGTATTGTTCAGAAATACGGAGATGGGCAACTGTGACAGAGGACCGGTAGTGGAACTCATCCGGAATACCAGTTCATATCGTCCAACCTTAGGGAACCTCAGCTGATATACCGCACTGGTGCCCTTTTTCGTAGTCAGCTTCTCTAATGGAAGTTCTATCTCTTCTCCCGTCTTCGGTTCCGGCAGTTCCAGGCGGGCCAGCACCTGTCCGCTGTCCCCGGCACCCTCGGTGCTTACCGGGCTGTGAAGTTCCGTGCACTCCTCTTCCTCTCTGCCAAGCAGTCTGTCCATAGCGGCGCAGTGCAGCAGGAACCGACAAATGTTTGCCGCATTCCGCATAATCTGTGCTCTGGTCAGTCTGCCGTCCGCCAGCCCTTCCGCAGTATTATCCCTGCCGGAATTGGATGCTGCATCGGTCACGACCATATAGATGTCATTCTGTGCCCGTACCATGGGAATCGTCTGGCTCTTGGAACCGGCCTCTCCCTCCTCATTGATCTTCGCCCACCAGTCGGTCATAACAATGCCCTGATAGCCCCATTCTTTACGGAGAATAGTGGTCAAAAGATCATAGCTGCCTGCGGTCCACAGTCCGTTTACCGGTCCATAGGTGGACATGATGCTGTAGGCTCCGCCCTGCTTTACCGCTATTTCAAATCCTCTCAAATAAATCTCCCGTAACGCTCTTTCGGATACGATAGCATTGGCATCGTGCCGCTTAAATTCCTGATTGTTACATGCAAAATGTTTGATGGTACCGGTAACACCGTACTTCCCCATGCCGATAAGCTGTGCTACCGCCATGGTACCGGTGAGGTAAGGGTCCTCTGAAAAATACTCAAAATTCCGTCCGTTCAGCGGATTCCTGTGAATGTTGATGCCGGGTCCTAAGAGGGAGTCGATCTTGTTCTTACGAAGCTCCATACCCTCCATCTCGTACAGTTCTTCCACCAATTCCGGATCAAAGGTGCAGGCCAGCAATGTACCATTCGGCAGTGCATAAGCCATAGTCCCACAGTCCATGCGGATACCGGAAGGTCCGTCGGAGCAGCATGCCACCGGGATTCCGAACTGTGTCAGAGAATCCGTCACGCCGCCGAAGGCTGCTGCCGTTCCGGGCGTTACTTTCGGAGAACACATGCCTTCTCCGCGGGTCATACAGATCAGATCTTCGTCTGACATCTGTGTCAGGAACTGATCCAGTGTAATCTTTTTATCATAAACATCTGCTAATTTCCATCCCTGATCACCTATGTATTCGCTCTGCGTAGGTCTCTCGGTCTGAATTCGCTCTGCCAGGTCTACTGTCCGCAGGGGAACATCCTCCCAGTTAGCTATGGCGTGGTTATTCTCTCCGAAAAAGAAAGGTTTTAAGCGCTTAAATGCCTGTACAGGCGCCAGTGCTTCTGTGACGGTCCGCACGATCTGAAGTTCAGATAAAGTAACTTTTCCGACCTTTTTCGCGCTCCGCACATCCGTACCTACATAGATGATATAGTCTCCTTCTTCCAGCACATAACTGGATTTGTGTCCGGTGACACCACTGTCATCATAGGATGCGAACTCTGTCAGTTCCGTCTTCAGGATCAGTTCTTCGCTCTCTCCGGGCTTCAGTTCTTCCGTCTTAGCGTAAGCTGCCAGCTGACGCAGGGGCTTGCCTAATTTTCCCTGGGGTGCCTCCAGATACAGCTGCATGGTCTCTCTGCCGGAGACTCCGCCTACATTCGTGACTTTCACAATGGCTGTCACAGTGTTTCCCTGCACTGCCAGTCCCATGGTCTCTGTCTGGAACTTCGTATAGGACAGACCGAAGCCAAATGGGTACTTCACCTTATCCCTGGCGAAAGTCTCAAAATAGCGATAGCCTACATAAATATCCTCCGTATAGAAATTCTCCACCGGATCTCCGAAGTTCTCCGTGGAAGGATAATCCTCAATATCCTCTGCGATGGTATCGCTGAGTTTACCACCGGGATTCACCTTACCCGTCAGGACATCAGCGCAGGCTCTGCCGCCTTCCTGACCGCCCTGCCATACATACAGGACTGCCTGGGGTGCGTAATGGTCAACCCACTTCATATCCATGATATTGCCCACATTCAGTACGACAATCGTCCGGGTAAAAGCATGGCAGACATTCCGGAGTATCTCTTCCTCCGCTGCGGTCAACAGATAACTGCCCTCTGTGGCGCTGTTATCCTTGTCCTCACCGGCGGTACGACCGATGACTACGATCGCCAAATCCGACATTTCTGCTGCCTGCGCCGCAAGTTCTGCGCTTACCGGCATCTCTTCCTGATTCCAGGGCTCCATTGCCCAGCCTTCTCCTACATCAAAAGGATGACTCTGCAGCCACTCTCTGTACTGTGCTTCCAGTACTTCATTCACCTGCACGATTCCATCTTCTTTCAGACTGTCCGTAATATTCGTGACGTAGGGGGCGTTCACCATGCCGCCGGAGCCGGTGCCGCTCTTATAATGCTCGAACTGTGTTCTGCCGAAGATCGACACTCTCTGTCCCTTACGCAAGGGCAGGACATCTCCATCATTCCGCAACAGCACACTTCCTTCTGCCGCCACGCGTCTTGCCAGCTCTGCGTACTTCTTATAATCCAGTGTATATTTCATATGCCTGTCTGCTCCTTCCTGTCGAATTTTTATATATTTTATCTCTCTTCGATATCGCTGATAATCCTATGGTATCCTTCCAGCGTGATCATGCCGTCGGAATCCTCGATCCTGCGTCCGCTGCACCGTACCATGACCTCTCCGTAAACCGGATGGATCCAGGGATACTGCAGCTGCACTACTACATCCGCTTCCATCATATGTCCCACGTTCTCATTCACATAGTCCAGGTAATCTTCCCGGATCCGGCTGTACCAGAAACCATAGCATTCCTGCGGAGTGTATTTCCTGTCAACACCCATCACCTGCTCCATGGTCTCATCTGCGTGCATCTCGCTGACTCCGGTCTCCGGATTCAGTCTTATGATCCAAAGTCCCAGATTCGTATCCCGTAGGATATTCTTGGTATTAAAATAGATGAAATGCATGCTCTCTTTATAATCATAGAGCTTCCGTACGAAAGCTTCCCACTCCCGATATTCCGGCGCACTGCTGTCAATATAGGCGTGCTCGAAGCTCTCCGCCTCTCTTGGCTTGGAGAACAGATATCCCTGGAACAGACTGGGAGACAGTCCTTCCAATACCGTAAGCTCCCGCATATCTTCCACGCCTTCACAGCAGACACGCATACCGCTGTTTTTCGCAAATTCGATCATATTGCTGATCAGACGGTAGTTATACGTCGCCTCTTCCACATCCCGGACGAACATTTTATCGATCTTGATCTCATTGACATCCAGCTGTTTCAGGTAACTCATGCTGGCGTAGCCGGTACCGAAGTCATCAATGGACAACTCAATTCCCGCATTTCTCCAGTTCTTGAAAATAGGAGTCAGCTGAGAAATACTCTGAATCTGAATGGACTCCGTCAGTTCTATGGTCAGAGCGCTTCCGGGGATGCCCACTTTGTCCAGGATATCCAGTACTCTCTCCGCCACATCCTTATCTTCCAGCTGTACCACGGAGAAATTCACACTGATGTGAAAATCGGGTATTGTCTCCCGCCATTTCTTACACTGCCGCAGGGCGGTCTCCAAAGTCCACATGCCTACCTGCTTGATCAGTTTCGACTGTTCCAGCAGAGGAATGAACTCGTCCGGATAAATATTTCCACAGGTGGCAGATCGATAACGAAGCAATGCCTCCGCACCGAACAGATGATAATTACCTGACTTGATCTGGGGCTGATAACACAAATAGAAGCCTTCGCAGTCTTTTCTGACGCTGGACTGCATTTCCTCCATGAACTGAATCGTCTTCAGACGCTCCGCAAGGTCCTCCTGGGAGAAAAATACGATATTCTGAATACCGATATCTTTCGCCTTCTCCAGCATCATCTCGGCACAGGCATAGAGATTATTCTCCTCACCGAACAATTCCCTGCTGTTAGCTACCACGCCGGCAGACAGCGTACAGTAGTCTGCCAGTTCTGCCAGAATATTATCATAGATTCTGCGTACCTCCTCGGTCGTTCTCACATCCAGGTACAGGGCATAGCAGTTGTTCTCTACATGCCATACATTCTGTACGGCTTCGTTCGCATCCATGACCTGTGCACATTTTTTGATGACCTCGTCGCCGTAGGCTCTGCCGTGGCGCAGATTGATACTGCCCAGATTGTCGATTCCCATAAGCATCAGGAAGCCGGTATTTCGTGGCATGATCTGATCCTTTAAATCTATGAACATTTTGTTCTTATTGAACAGCTTCGTCAGCGGATGATACAGATAGCGCAGAGACCTATCGGAGACTCTTCCGATCATGACGAAAGGCTTGCCCTTATCATCCGGAATTACTCTTCCTCGGCAGTTGATCCAGACTGTTTCACCCTCCCGGTTCACCCAGCGGTAGTCCATGTCGTGAATATCCTTCTCGCCCGCCATGATCTTCGCCAGATCTGCCTGCAATGCGGCACGATCCGCGGGATATACAATATTCACCATCTCTTCCATGCTATTGGTGGGATAGCCTTCCTTGCGCAGCGCATATTTCTTGTCCACATCGCCGAAGAACCAGTTCTCGTCCTTGTTGATATTCCACAGATACAGATAAGAGTCTGTGGATTTACACAGGATACGCAGTACGTTCAGGTAATTCTTGATCCGCTCCTCACTATAGACGGGGAATTCCTTCTTCATGCGGAACTTCACATCGTACATCATCTCATCGGCGCGGTTGAATACCTGCTCCATGGACTCTTCGGCATTTTCGCGGATTGCATAGCCGAAGGCGATGGACAACGGCATTTTCCGCCTCCGGTTCTTCTCCTCCAGGACCTGCTGCAGATGATTCAGCGCCTCCTGTATCTGATCCGTGTCTCCTTTGCGGATCAATATGCAGAACTCATCACCACCAATTCGGTAGCAGACACCGATTCCCCGGAATACCTCACGGATGCACTCCGCCGCGTCCCGGATCAGCTGGTCTCCTTCCTCATGACCGTATCTGTCGTTGCCTACCTTCAAATTATTCACGTCTGCAATCACGCAGGCGGCTCTCTCCTCAGTGGCAAAGATTGTCATCTCTCGGGTAAACGCCGCACGGTTACCGATGTTGGTCATCGCATCGGTATAAGCCATTTTTTCCAGTTTCCACTGGTATCTCAGCTCTCTCGTCACCATATCATCAATATGGTGGAACGCTACGATGACTTTACCGTCAAACTCATCCTCCCTCACCCGCAGGATCTGCACTTCGAAATATTTATGTCCCGCAGGATTCGGTACGCTTTCATAGCGATAGATATAACGATCCGTCTCTGTCAGCACCTTCAGTAAGAAATTCCGGTCCATTACATGCAGGAATTCCTTCTTGTTGTCCTCCGCCACAAAATTATCACAGTAACTCTGAAAGGTCTCGGTGTATCCTATTCTCTCCCGTACCCGTACACGGTTCATTTTGACGGCATTGCCGCTCAATGCCACTTTCATTGGCTCTGCAATGTCATTTTTCAGATCAACGTAATGTACTGAAGTATAATCTCTGCAGATCACCTCCAGAAACTGTCTCTCTGTGATCAGATTCTCTGAAAGTTTCTGTTGTGGATTATTCCCCTTGTTCTCTAAACTGTGTTCTTCCATGATTCTCATCTTCCTATATCGTACAACAATAATACAGCAACAATCTTATCATAGATAATAACATTTTTTCCCGTTTGTATCCAGTCCCTAGAAAATAATCCGCACTACAAAATCTCCGTCTTCCGTCAGAAACTGGTACTGTCCGTGAAGGCGCTCCACATAGTACACGATACTTCTGGCGCCCAATCCGTGACCAGATCTCTCCGTCACCGGGATTCCATCAGTAAATACCGGAGCTGTCCGCACCGCATTTTTCTCCATAAGGAGGAGGTGTCCCGCCTTCTCCGACAATGACAGACTGATTAAACGCTGTTCCTCCGGCAGTTCCTGCACCGCATGCATGGCATTCTCCAGTATATTGGACAAAATCGCGCAGAACATCATATCCGAACAGGGCAGCTTCTCCCCGATGGTCACCTGAGTCTCCCAACGAATGTTCTGCTCCTCGAAACGGGTATTGTAAATCGACAGTACCGAATTCAGCATCTCGTTCTTGCAATAGGACTTTATGACCGTATCCTCATAAGTCTGGCTGATCTCTCCCAGATATGCCAGCGCTTTCTCGAATTCTCCCTGTTGAATCAATGTCCGCAGTACCGACAGATGATGTCTCGTGTCATGCCGCAGGATCGACATTCTCTGCTCACTTTTTCTGGTGCTCTCCATCTCCGCCTGAAGAGAATTTAGCTGCATCCGAATCAATTCATTGTACTGCTCTGCCTTATTTTTCAACTCATATTCCCGAAAATAGATCAGCAAAAAGATCAAATACGTCAGGCACATGGCAAAGCCTAAGAACTCCGGCACTGCTTTATTCCCGGAATACAGGAGACTCGAGAACTTCGTGGTAGCATAATCGAAAATATAATACACCATGGGGAGACTTCCGATGATCAGCAGCTCTCTGTCCGTTTTGGCAAACAACATGGTCGTGGTCTGGCAGACATACCGGCACAAGAGGATAAATACTCCAACCGTCACCAGAATACGGCAGGCATAATAACACCACTCCTGCCCCGTCAGAGACAGAGCGAACAGTCCCAGCCAGTTACTGCACTGACAGCACAGATACGCCGTAAATATAGAGATCAGAGAGGGCAGAATGCGAAATTTGTAATATAACACCAGCACACACAGAAGCGGCACATGCACGATCAGCGGATAAATCTGGTCTGCAATCTCTTCTCCAAAGAGGAACTCACTGATAACATACAATATACCGGAAGCAAGTGCCAGCAGAAAAAGCTTTGTGATGTTCTTTTTATCCTGTTTTACTCCCAGGAAAAATGCCGATAGAAAAACACCGAACAGCAACGTGGTTATATTATGTGTATATGTTAATATCTCAAGTATCATAAGTTTTTCCCCGTGTCAAAAATCGTGAGTGCTTAGGAGCTACTCACGATTTTCGCCTTCATATACTTTTCAAATACCTGCATTAGCAGGTTCATATCTATGGGTTTCGCCACATGGTCATTCAGATAGGATTGAAGCTTCAGATACCTGTCGGACTGCATATCTTCTATATCACTAATATCCGTATCATTAATATCCGTGAAATCATCTCTGGTAAGCAGGTTATTCACCATATGATGAATAGCATCCGCACATTCACTGTTATGCTCCACCGCTGCTTCCAGGGTATAGCTTCTGTTCTTATTCTGTCTCTCGTTATATCTTATTACTGTGTTCCCGCCATTTGGCGTTTCAATTTCATATTATGCTTTTCTTAAATTAGATGAGGCTAACTATCTGGGAGGGTTACCAATGAAGGTCTATGCATTCGGAGATAAGAATAAGCCCGCTATTATGTTGTTCCCGGGCACCTGTTGTTACTGGAAGACGAATTTCGGGCATGTGCTGGAGCCGCTGCAGGACCATTTCTATACGCTGGTCGTCAGCTACAGCGGATTCGATGAGACGGAGAAGTCGACTTTTGTCTCGGAACTGGATGAGGTGGAAAAAGCAGAAAGCTATATCCGGGAGCATTTAGATGGGAAAGTATTCGCTGCCTACGGCTGTTCGCTGGGCGGCTCGGTGGTCTCTCTGCTGGTAGGACGGCACAATGTTCACATCGATCATGCAATCATCGGTTCCAGTGATATGGATCAGGCACCAAAGTGGCTGGCAAAGCTGGAGACAGCGATTATGCTGCCGCTGATCTACCCGTTTCTCACCGGGGATGAAAAATGTTTTATGAAAAAAATCGCGGATAAGATGATCGCGTCCGGAGACGAACGCGCCGATTATATGAAGAAGTTCATGGCTCTCATGGGAAGCGGCAGCGGAATGGATTTCTCTTTCATATCCAAAGAATCCGTGCGGAACCAGTTCTGCACCGACCTGTACACTCCCGTGGGGGAACGGATCAGCGCACCCGGTACCACGATCCACGTATTTTACGCCCTGAAAATGGGGGAAAAATACCAGGCACGCTATCTGAAATATTTTGCAGACCCGGATATCCGGGAATTCGACCTGCTTCACGAGGAATTACTGCTGGATGCCGACCGCTGGACAAAAGAGGTGTGCTCCGCCTGCGGGATTAAGTAAAGGAGTGCATTACTATTCTGCTTTCAGAACGAGCACCTCTTTCCCCTGAAAAGCAAATCCCAGCTTGCAGATCTTCGCTGCCGGGATGCCGGCGGCGAGGAGATCTGCTTCGTAGTTTTTCTCTTCAATCTGCTTAAGCGCATTCTCTGCCGTTTGTTCCAGACTATTCTCCGTTCTCTCATCACAGACCTTGAATTCCATGATAAAAGCATCCAGATTCTCCTGTTTCGGGTACAGTGCAATGTCATAGCGACCTCTGCCGCTTTCCCGGTTGGATACGATACGGTACCGGTCCTTCAGGGAGACGATCAGACCGAGGACAAGACCGTGGAAGAAGTTCTCCGGGATATGTTTTGCACGACAGTTTCCTACATCGAAATAACTCATGGATGAATAAGTTAGATCCAGGAGAATATCAGTCATTTCATTTGCATCCTGTTTTAACAGAGCATTAACAAAGTCATTATAATATACGCTGCCGTCTTCAAACATGCCGAGGATCTGTGTCTCGAACATGCTCATAACCTCTTTGTTAGTCACAGAAACATCGCATTCTGTATATTCCAGTATTCTCACAGCGTTATCGGCTTTAATATAACCAATTGCCAGGAGCAGAGACCACAGACTGTTCTCGTCACCGTCCAGGTACTGGAAGGTGACATTCTCGTTAATCTTCTTGTGAACCACTTCTCCTGCCATCAGTCGTTCAATTTCATATTTGCAACGTGCCGGATGCTTACGAATGATGTCTCCGATGACCTTATTGCTGCTGGTGTTGATCCAATAGGACTCCAGATTTCTATCAATCAGGTAATTGCAAATAGACCATGGATTGTACATATCTTTCCGATGCCCGAAGATGAATCCATCATACATTTCCTTCACGGCGCGGAACTTATCGATATTCTGACATTTCAATGCATCCTTGACTTCTTCCTCTGTGAATCCGAAGCAATCACTGTATTTATCACTTGTAACCGAGTATGTCCGAATGATATTCATATCCGAGAACAGAGAACTCTTGGATATCTTGGTCACTCCGGTTATGATTGCCCTGCTGTAGAACTCATTTTGTTTAAATGTGGTGTGAAATAATTGTCTACAAGTAGAAATCATTTCTTCCCAATAGCCATCTGTATATGCCTCTGTCAGAGGGGTATCATATTCATCCAGAAGAATCAGGGGACGTACACTATAGTGTTTATACACCAATCTACACAGCAACCGGATACATCCTTCCACTGTTTTTTCTTCATAGCAACGCAATTCTTCTTCCGTCTGTTCAAATGCCTTCTTATCATTATCTGTCAGTTTGTCACTGCCTAACAAATATTCATGTTCACAAAATAGGGAATATAGCATATTCTTTAATCCCCTAATTGCCTGTTCATAATCTACTCCTTTACAGTCTCCAAAACTTACAAGAATAGTAGGCGTGCCACCGAACGCCTCCCGACATACCAGGTCTTTCCATACTTTTAATCCCTTGAAGTATTCCGGATGATCTGCATATTTGGGATCGAAGAAAGTCTCTATCATGCTTAAGACCATAGACTTACCAAATCGTCTCGGTCTGGTGATCAGTGTCACTTTGTCACCGGTCTGCATCCATTCCGAAATGAATTGTGTCTTATCCACGTAGAACATTTTCCCGTCGACAAAGTCCCGAAAATTCTGATGTCCCATGCCCACCGGTTCCGATAGGTACGGATTCTTCGCCAGGATGGCAGACAACTTCTTCTGATAAGCAAGTAAATACTTTCTCTCCTCCTGCAGTCTGCCCCGCTCTTCGAATTCTATCAGGATATCATCCCGATCAGCCATTTTTACATAGTAACTGACAGACTTCCCATCGATGGTGAGCTGCACGTAGGGCTGCTTTTTCCCGTTGATGTTCTTGTAAGTCAGGGTCCCCTTCGGCAGCTCTTCCAGTCTCCGCTCGATTTCCTTAATACGCTGCTTTGGATTACTCATGGTTTTCCTCCTTTTACGGATTCTTCGCAATTAAAAAATGGTTACAAGTAGTTATATTTATTGTATAACTACCCATAACCATTTGTAAACATCTTTTATTATGGGCTGATTATTTTAATGCCCCGTACTGTTCGTCCGTTACCGGCTCACACCATTCGTTGGAGGTCTCCACTCCGGGAACTTCCACTGCGAGGTGGCTGAACCAGCTGTCGGGTGCGGCGCCGTGCCAGTGCTTGACTTCTGCGGGAATATTGATACAGTCGCCGGGTTTCATTTCGATGGCTTCCTTGCCCTCTTCCTGATAATAACCACGACCGGCTACGCAGACAAGGATCTGTCCGCCGCCGCTTTTTGCATGATGAATATGCCAGTTATTGCGGCAGCCGGGCTCGAAGGTTACGTTGAAGATTCCCACCCGGCTCTTGGATACGGGTGCAAGATAGCTCTGACCGATGAAATACTGTGCAAAAGCTTCGTTGGGAGCACCGATGGGGAATACCATTTCTTTCGCATGGGCTCTCATGGCCTCATCCTCGTAAGGGAGATCTCCCTCGTTCACACTCCATACCTCTTTTGCCAGGTTAAAAACTGCCCATCCCTTGGGCCAGCCCGCGTAGAATGCTACGTGGGTGATGATCGCGGCGATCTCTTTCTGGGTCACGCCGTGTGCCTTGGCATTCTGTAAGTGGAATTTCAGGGAAGAATCCGTGATACCGGAAGCCATCAGCGCCACTACGGTGATGATGCTTCTGGTCTTGACATCGATGTCCTGATTGTTCCAGTTCTCTCCGAAGAGAACGTCGTCATTATAATGTGCGAACTCGGGAGCAAATTCTCCCAATGCGTTTCTGCCTGCTGTCTGTGTGATCTTTGCCATATTTTTGTACACTCCTTATAATGTCTCTACCCAGTCTGTAACAGTCTGCTGTGTTGCGCGGTTGAGAAGCCTTCCTTCCACGATCTCGGCCCCGGGTGCGGACGGCTGTAATTCTTTCACGGTGTTGCCGAAGCCGCTTCCGCCGGAAGTGGCGAAGAGGATGATCTTCTTGCCGGTAAAATCATGGCTTTCCAGAAAAGTATTGATGATCGTAGGAGCAACATACCACCAGATCGGGAATCCGATCAGAATCTCGTCATAAGCGCTCACATCCAGTTCTGCTCCGGCGATTTCCGGGCGGATGCTCTTGTCACTCATCTCCACGCTGCTTCTGGATTTTTTATCCGTCCAGTTCAGATCAGCGGTTGTGTACGGTACCTTGGGTGTGATCTCGTAAAGATCACAGTCAGCTGCTTTTGCTACCATTTCAGCGACCTTTTTCGTCACTCCGCCTGCACTAAAATAAGCTACTAATCTCTTTTTCATAGATGACACCTCCAAATTTGTATTTTAATGATGCTATTATAATACCTAAAGTTAACTTTAAGTCAATATGCATCTCATAAAAATATCCGATCACAAAATCATGCAGGCACGATTTTTGCTCTCGGATATTTCATAGTTGAACTATTATTTCTCAAATTCCTTTGCTACATCCTGCAGCAGTTTTCTGATCTGTAAATGCTGGGGGCATACTTTTTCGCACTTACCGCAGCGGATACATTCGCTTGCCTTACCGTTGTGAACGGTATGTACGTTGTTGTAGTAATAGTCCGCGTTCCAGTCGTGGAATACGGTCTTGGCATTCATGCAGGCGAACAGATCCGGAATGGATATCTTCTTCGGACATCCCTCGATACAGTAACGGCAAGCGGTACAGGGAATCATGTGCTTGGAATGGAAGACATCGGCTACCGCCTTGACTGCTGCCATCTCGGTCTCATCCAGAGGCTTGAAATCTTTCATATAGCTTAAGTTATCCTGCATCTGCTCCAGGTTGCTCATACCGGAGAGCACCATCATCACGCCTTCAAAGCTTGCGGCAAAACGTACCGCATAGCTGGCGGTGCTGCCGGTGCCATGGAGATCATCCAGGATCTGTTTTGCATCCGCGGGCAGATTTACCAGGTTTCCGCCCTTTACCGGCTCCATGATGATCATGGGCTTGTTGTATTTCCGGCAGACCTCGTAGCATTTTCTGCTCTGTACGGCGGGATCTTCATAGTCCAGATAATTGAACTGAATCTGTACCACCTCGATCTGGGGATACTCCTGTAGAATCTCATCCAGCACTTCCGCTCTGTCGTGGAAGGAGATTCCGAAGTGACGGATCTTGCCTTCTTCCTTTAATTCCAGTGCAGTCTCGTATGCGCGACACTTTTTGAAATGTGCGAAAATATCCTTAGACTGGGCATGCATCAGGTAAAAGTCGAAATATTCCACCCCGCAGGCCTCCAGCTGGCTCTCGAAGAAAGGACGGATATCCTCCTGCTTGTTAAAATACGGCATGGTCAACTTATCCGTCAGGATATATTCTTCTCTTTTATGTCTGCCGGTAAGACACTCCTTTATGGCAAGCTCACTTTTCCCACCCAGATATCCATGGGCGGTATCAAAATAATTGAAGCCCTGCTCTAAAAAAGTATCCACCATCTTCGTGGTCTCGGCAATATCGACGTCTGTTCCGTTCTCCATCATGGGAAGTCTCATACAGCCGAAGCCAAAATTCTTCTTCACTTCATCAAAATACATACTCTCTTCTCCCTTCTGTCAACTTCTGGGTTCTCTTTCTCTACCTTATAGCATACCACTTGAAGTTGACTTTAGGTCAAGAGGATAATTTTACTTTTACAAAATCATGTTCCATGGCGGGAAGCACCTTTTCAATCAGATCCGATGTCCGCATGCGGAGGCTGGAGGTATTAATGCAGGGGTGGCATCCGAAATATTCACTGTCCAGCACCTCTTCATCGATCAGCAGCTTCACCTGATGCTCTGTGTCGTTCATCAGTCCCAGCACACTGACAGATCCGGGAGTGATATCCAGGAATTTCTCCATGTATTCCGGCTTGGCAAAAGAAAGTCTCGCCGAGCCGATCTGCGCCGACAGATCTTTGGTATGGAACACCTTGGTATCCGGGATCATCAACAGGTAAAATGCGGTCTCCTGACGGTTGCACAGGAACAGATTCTTACATACCATGGACTGTAAGATCTCGTCGATCTCCTTGCAATCTTCCATGGTCATCGCCGGTGCGTGATCCACGCGGTCATATTCCACTCCTATACGATCCAGCAGGTCATAGGTGCGGATCTCTTTGTCCAGTCTGCCGGTCGTATCTGCAGGTCTTCCTTTTTGTAACTCTAGTGCCATGTTCTTTCCCCTTTACTGTTTAGAATCCGATGGTGTCATTCACCAGGATCACATGCATTCTGTCTGTATGTCTGGAATATCTTGTGATCAGGAACTGGCAGCAGATGGTGTCCGGAGACTTGCAGTCGAAGCATTTTCCGGTCTCCTTGCAGGGAGTCTTGATGTCGAATCTCTGGGCATTGGTGGGCGCTGCCACATTTCTCGCACGCTTCATGGCGCTGTCCAGATCGGCACAGACCTTGTTGATGCCGACGATGAAGATTACTTTCTTCGGTCCCTGGGCAATGCAGGAAACACGGTTGGAATTGCCGTCGATATTGACCATAACACCGTCACTGGTGATGGCATTGGCACTGGAGAGGAAAATATCCGCATCGTAAGCCGCCATCAGTCCGGCTCTGGCATCCATCTTGGAACGGTTGATATAGTGGTAATTGCCTGCCTCCAGAGCAGCGATCAATCCGATCTCTCCGGCACTACTGCATCCGCCCATGGCGATGGTGCTTCCCTCCGGGATCAGCTCCAGTGCCTGTCTCAATGCTGCTTCCTTATCTTCTGCATAATACCCGGTCATATTGCGGGACTGTAAACCCTTGATGACTGTTTTCGCCAATGCTTCGTTTCTTTTTCTGACGTTTTCGTTCATGATTTTATCCTCTTGTCTTTCCGTAGCCTGCAAGCCTTCCGGTACTTTAAACTTGTACTTCCGTACACTGTGCAGGCACAATTTACACGTGAAAATTCTTATTGATATTATTTTATCACTTTTGCATCTCTCTGAAAATACTGATCCTATTCTTACTCTATTTCCTGTACCAGCTGCTGCCTTTCTTTTTTTACCTTTAAATATTCTCCGGCGTAGTGTACCTCTTCATCGGTCGTCAGGATGACCTCCTGCCCTTGTGGCATATCAATATCCGTTGCCACAAGCAGAAGAGAATCCTCCTTCAGCCAGTTTTCCAGTCCTGTGAAAAACTGTGGATCGTAATGATCTGCCCCTTTCAGCTCGTTATGGTATTTGTCAAAGGAATAGTCCTCCGGAGACAGTACATTATAGTCATAATAGCAGACACCCTGCCCCGCCCAGAGGCTGGTCACTACCAGATAATCGTAGCCGTCTTTTTGCGTAAGGAAGATCTGCGTGTTCCCGGCATGGGCAATGGCGAACTCCTGCGACCACAGAGGAATGATTCCATATTGTCCGTCTCCAAGATATTCGTAGACCCCTATCGTTCCCCAGTTCCCGACCTTACGCAGTGCTTCCGTGATATTGTCGTTTTCCTCCAGGTGGGCTTTTGTTATGATCTTTTCCTTGTAGCCGTTATGATCCAGATCATAATATCCGGTATAGACCTCTGTCATATCCGGTTCTTCTTTGTTATTATTCTCCTCTTCCAAATAACGAGAATAAGTATGTACCGAAAAATCTCCCAGAGAAAAGTTACCATCTTTTCCCATGGATACCGGTGCTGTTATATCGAAGCTGATCTCATAAACCAGATCCGCCATCTCGTTCATATTTATGCCAACCCTTACATTTGCAAAGGGCTGTCCTCCACGAAAATCATACCGGATCTGCGCTCCCAAACCGATGCCGCTATAAGTATATCCTTCCATTTTCTGCAGCAGACGGGTCAGATCCAGATCAATACTTTCCTGCGCATCTAATTCCCCATTTTTATCCAGGAAATCCACATGAAGTGTGTGGAACTGCTCATCCAGCGTGTCCGCCGCAAGAATCCGACTGTAAAAATCTTCCACCACCTGTGTATATTCCGATACCTTCGGTGTTCCTTTTTTTACATCTACATAATACAGTCCTTCCACATAGACACCGGTTCCGGTTCCCTGCAAGGTAGAAATGAAGTACTCCTGGTCACCATCCGCATCATAATCTGCGGCTTCTACAGCAGGGGGTTCCGAATACACGTTTTGCCATGGGATCTCCACCCTGTATTCCCGGTCACCGTCATGGATCACCAGACAGTCTTCTGCGCCGTTGCCCCAGACACTGACAGTCTCGTCATAGGAGTAGGACAACACCCCATATTCTCCTTCCGGCAGTTCCCGGACAGCATCCACCGAGACCTGATCCGCTAAGGTTTTCTCCTGATATAGTCCGGTTTGATAAGTAAGCTTTTCAGGCTCAGGTTCCGTTGTCGTCTCCGGATCAGTCTGTGAGGTGGCTGTAGCGGTTTCCTGACCGGTTTGTTCCGCCTGGGCAGATTCCGTATTCGGAATTTCCAACGCATCCCCGGTGTTGCCGCAGCCTGTCAGAGAAAGTGCCGCGATTAATACCAGTAATCCACTGCTTATTTTATTGTGAAGTCTTCTTTTGTACATACGCCCTCCCCCTGTAGCCAGTAAATATATTTCTATCTTTATCATATCTAACGAATCTGTCAAAGTAAAGTCAAAAAAAGCCCAAAAAGTGCCGATACCATGCTTTTCGGTATCGGCACTTTTTTTCTCTTTGATGCCCACGGATTGTTTCGTGCTACGCACTCCCACAATCCTACTCAACATTCGCATATCGTGGGATTATCATATTACACTCGGTAGCGAAGCCATACCGCGTCGCTGTCGAATTTCTGTACATCCATAAGCTTCAGTCCCGTCACATCATGATCCTGATCCAGTCCGTCGAATACGGCGGGCATACCGCCTCTTCCGTCGATACCGGAACCGATCAACAGGCTGATCTCGTCAAGCAGCCCTGCCTCCAGAAAAGCGGTGTTGATCTTGGGGCCACCCACGATTCCCATACGGGTTACTCCGAATTCCTCCGCAAGGATCTCCGAAGCTCTTACGAGATCCACGTGACCTTCCCCGCAGGCGATCCAGGAGATGCTCTGGCGATCCAGATAATCCAGATATTCCTTCGCCACACCAGTGCTGGTGAGTATCAGATAGGGCTTTGCTTCCCCCTCGGATCTCGGCCACAGAAGCCTGCCCCGGGAATCCACAACGACCTCATAACCCGCTGCCTCAGTTTTCTTGGAAAATCCTTCCTTTCCGTAAGCTGTGGTGTCCTTCGGAACATATTCTCCCGGCTCCGCCATCTCCAGCTCTGCCGTTACACGTCCGCTTACGGTGGTGGGCACATCCAGTTCTTCCAGCGTCCGGTAGTACTCATTTACCCCACGAAGCTTGGAAGTCATGGCGCAGTCGATTCTTCCGTCGATGGAAGTCATCATGTGACATATAATATATGGTTTTTTCATTTCTGCTCTGTCTCCTTTTCTTTTCAAAATGTTGAAAATCATTCTGAAGACATTGTAGCACCTAAAGTCAGCTTTAGGTTAAGAGCATCTTGCTTATTATCTTACTTACTATCTTGCTCATTGTATATTTTTCATCACTTCCGCAAGATCCGCATCGATTCCAACTGCCTTATTCTCGATCTCCTTCGGGACATAGGCATCGCCCTTATTGATGCAGACGTAAAACGCATTCCGCCAGTTGTAGGCATATTGCCAGAAATTGTATTTGATGATGCCGGGGGTGTTGTAGCCGACACCAAGCTCCAAAAATACGACGTTTTGTCCCCTGTGATCCTCCATGAATTTCTCATACCGCTTCGCCGCGGCATCCCATCCGGCATCCTGTACAAAGGTATTGTCAGCCCGGAGGTTCATGCTCATGGGTCTGCCGCACTTCGGGCATCGGGGTACCAGTTCGGTGGGCACAGTGCGCCGGATCTGCGTTCCTTCCGGCACTGTCAGGTTTCCATTTTCAATACGGTAACCCTGACTTACCACCATCTTTTTCACAATCTCTTCATTATCATAGGTTCCACGATGGCAGGGCTTGCTGCACTGGAACAGACCGTAATCTCCCTGAGTGTAGAACAGTCTGCTCTTATCGAAGCCTGCTTTCTGGAAGCAATGATCCACATTGGTAGTCAGCACGAAATAATCCTTGTCCTTCACCAGCGCCAACAGCCGGTCATATAAATCCGTAGAGGCATCCATATAACGGTTCACATAAATGTACCGGCTCCAATACCCCCAGTACTCTTCCAACGTATCGTAATTATAAAATCCACCGGAATACATGTCGGAAAAATGATATTTTTCCGCAAAATCCGAAAAATACCGGTCAAAACGTTTCCCGCTGTAGGTAAAGCCTGCCGCCATTTCGCCTGTTCCTCCTCCGGTGCGGCGTAGGCCCGCCCGGTTGAGACACTCTACCTTTTCCAGTGTCAGGTCGAAGCTGCCGGGCTTACGGAACCAGTCATGGGTCTTTCTCATACCGTCCAGAGACATCTGGTATTTCTCGCAGCCGCAGACTTTTAGCATGCGGCAGATCTGATCGTCCAGATGGAACGGATTCCCCATCAGGGTAAACGGAATGTCCTTGCTTTTCAGCAGAACCATCAGTTTCCAGAAATCGGGATGAAGGATAGGATCGCCGCCGGTGATATAGAAATACGGAACTCTGTTGTAAACCTTGCAGAAATCCTCGCAATTCGCCACGACCTCCTGCATCTGCTTCCAAGTCATGGTCTTCAACTCCTTGCAGCCTTCCCCGGAAAAAATATAGCAGTGCTTGCAGCGCTGGTCACATTCATCTGTAATATGCCATTGAAAAGAAAAATAACTTTTCATCCTGTCCCTCTCCTTCTTTCATAATTGTTGGAATGTCGCTTACTTATCGGAAGCGCCACATGCCGTTCCACAGGCTGCGGACTGTCTCCGCTCCGCTTCGGTCCGCTCAGGGCAATCGTCCCCCGGACGATTTGAGCCTTCCGGCTTGTCTGCTGCGCAGCAGGCTGTTCCACAAGCTGTACTTATCTGTGCCTTGTCCTGTTTGTTCCATCCGAAAATGTTTGCCAATGCCATTTTTCTTACCTCCTGTAATGTATAATAATCTCTCGGAATCTTCAGC
>DJEP01000100.1 GCA_002431915.1 Lachnospiraceae bacterium UBA5895
CAGATGGGTTCTGAACAGTTACCATGAAAATATATATAAAAATCTATATAAAAAGAAGAGAATGGCTTGTGCCATTCTCTTCTTTTTGCTATATTAAGGTAGGTAATGGCAATTTATATATTTAATTAGAAAGGCATAGAAAATAACATGCAACATATTTGGCTAAATATCTGGCAACATATTTATGCAGCCTTCATTGAAGCGGATAGATGGAAGCTTTATCTGAAGGGACTGGGAGTAACCTTAGAGGTTTCTTTTTTTGCGGCACTGCTTGGTATTCTGATCGGAACCATAGCAGCATTTTTGAAATTATCCACGAGAAAGAACGGATCACGTACCATAGCGTCCCGCATTGCAAGTGCATATATTGATGTTATCCGCGGAACACCTACCACAGTACAGCTGTTGATCATGTGGTCCGGTATTCTGGCTACCTGCAAGAACAGTGTGTTGATCGCCAGTCTGACTTTCGGTATTAACTCCGGAGCCTATGTGGCGGAGATCGTAAGAGCAGGTATCCTGGCAGTGGACAAGGGACAGATGGAAGCTGGCAGATCTTTGGGACTGAACAAGCTCCAGACCATGCGTTACATCATTATCCCACAGGCATTTAAGAGCATTCTGCCTCCTCTCGGCAATGAGTTTATCGTGCTGATCAAGGAGACTTCTATTGTGGGTTACGTAGGAATGAGTGACCTTACCCGTGTGGCAAATCAGATGACCTCTAAGCTGTTTGATGTATTTACACCTCTGCTTGGTATTGCGTTCGTCTATTTTGTCCTGACCAAGGTATTGTCCATCCTGCTTGCAAAACTGGAAAGGAGACTGCGTAAGAGTGATAATCGTTAAAGATCTGCATAAAAGCTTTGAAGATAATCAGGTGCTAAAGGGAGTAAATTACCATATTCATCCCGGAGAGAAGATCGTAGTGGTAGGACCTTCCGGATCCGGTAAGAGTACTTTTTTGCGCTGCCTGAATCTGTTGGAGAGACCCACCAGCGGTGAGATCTGGTTCGACGGACAGAACATCACGGATCCGAGGATCGACATTAACAAGGTCCGCCAGCATATGGGGATGGTGTTCCAGCATTTTAACCTGTTTAATAATCTGACCATCATGAATAATATTACCCTCGCTCCGGTGAAGTTAAAGCTGATGAACGAGGAAGAAGCAAAAGAAAATGCGTTGAAACTGTTAAAGAGAGTGGGACTGGAGGAAAAGGCGGATGCCTATCCCGCATCCTTAAGCGGCGGTCAGAAGCAGAGAATCGCCATCGTAAGATCCCTGGCTATGAATCCCAGAGTAATGCTGTTCGATGAGCCCACCTCCGCACTGGATCCGGAAATGGTAGGTGAAGTACTGGAAGTTATGAAGGAACTGGCAGAGAGCGGGATGACCATGGTAGTCGTTACCCACGAGATGGGCTTTGCCAGAGAAGTAGGCACGAAGGTGCTCTTTATGGACGGCGGTAATATTGTGGAGGAGAATACACCTCAGGAATTCTTTACCAATCCCCAGAGCCCCAGACTGCAGGAGTTCTTATCCAAGGTTCTGTAGGAGAATACCTATGATCACGATATCTTTGTGTATGATCGTTAAAAATGAAGAACGGGTTCTGAAAAGATGCTTAGACAGTGTAAAAGACCTGGTGGATGAGATCGTTATCGTGGATACGGGGTCTACGGATGCCACGAAGCGGATTGCTGCAGAATATACCGATAAGATATATGATTTTGCCTGGATTGATGATTTCAGTGCAGCAAGGAATTTCGCCTTTTCCAAGGCGGTCTGCGAGTACATCTATTCCGCGGATGCGGACGAGGTGCTGTCGGAGGAAAACAGACAGAGATTCCGTCAGTTAAAAGAAACACTCCTTCCTGAAATCGAGATCGTCCAGATGAAATACGGTAATCAGCTCCAAAACGGCACGGTCTATAATTTTGATGAAGAGTACCGACCCAAATTATTCCGCAGACTGCGGAACTTTGTATGGGAGGAACCAATCCATGAGATGGTACGGCTTGCGCCGGTGGTCTATGACAGTGATATCGTGATCACCCATATGCCGGAGCAGAATCATGCCGGCAGAGATCTGGGGAATTTTAGAAAACAGATCGCTGCGGGGAGACAATTATCCAGAAGATTGTACGGCATGTACGCCAGAGAACTGTTCCTGGCAGGGGCGGCACAGGATTTCCTGGAGGCGGAAAATTATTTCCGGATGGAAGTTTCTTCCCCGGACAGAAGTGCGGACGAGGTCACGGAAGGTTGTTGTGTGGCAGCAGAAGCCGCCAGACTGCGGGGCGATACCGTGGCGTTTTTCAAGCACACCTCTAAGGTGATTGCGGGAGAGGGTTGTTCGGAGATCTGCTGTGAACTGGGACATTTTTATGAAGAGAAGCAAGACTACGAAGAAGCAGCGGTCTGGTATTATAATGCCGCATATGAGACACAGCCGGTGTTGGCACTCGGAAGCTCAGGGGAAGAACCCTTGCGGGGACTGATCCGGTGCTATGAACAATTGGGGCTTCCTGAACAGGCGCAAATCTATGCGGAAGAACTGAAGACCAGGAATGAGGAGTAAATTATGAAGTGGGAAGAAAATGTACGTAAGGTGGTGCCCTATGTGGCAGGTGAGCAGCCGAACCGCCCGAACATGATCAAACTGAATACCAATGAATGTCCGTATCCTCCGGCACCCAGAGTACGGCAGGCGGCGGAAAATATGGAAAGCGCAGCATTGCGTCTGTATCCGAATTCAAACGCCCAGCCTCTGGTGGATGCGCTGGCTGCATACTATCATGTGAAGCCGGAACAGGTATTTGTGGGCGTAGGGTCCGATGATGTATTATCCATGGCGTTCCTGACCTTTTTTAACAGCGGAAAGCCGATCCTGTTCCCGGATGTGACCTATTCCTTCTATGATGTATGGGCAGATCTGTACCGGATCCCGTACCGTACCTGTGCCCTGGATGAGAACTGGCACATTAACCCTGAGGATTACAAACAGCCAAACGGCGGCGTAATCTTCCCGAATCCCAATGCGCCTACCGGTGTGGAGGAATCTCTGGAA
The DNA here is from genome assembly GCA_002431915.1 of Lachnospiraceae bacterium UBA5895. Taxonomy (GTDB): domain Bacteria; phylum Bacillota; class Clostridia; order Lachnospirales; family Lachnospiraceae; genus Acetatifactor. Next base: position 3,075 of record DJEP01000100.1, read on the forward strand.
ATGATCGAAGAGATCCTGCAGGCGAATCCCGATGTGGTAGTGATTGTGGATGAGGCTTATGTGGACTTCGGCGGTAAGAGCGCTCTGCCACTGCTTGAAAAATACGAAAACCTTCTGGTAGTACAGACGTTTTCCAAGTCCAGAGCCATGGCGGGAATGCGCATCGGTTTCTGCATCGGTAATGAGAAGCTGATCCACTATCTGAATGATGTAAAATTTTCCTTCAACTCCTACACCATGAATCTGCCTTCTCAGGTCATGGGTGTGGAAGCGGTAAAGGACGATGCTTATTTTAAAGAGACTACGGCGAAGATCGTGGCGACGAGAGAGCGCATTAAGAAGGAACTTTCACAGCTTGGATTTACGTTCCCGGATTCCATGGCGAACTTTATCTTCGCTTCTCATAAGGAAGTACCTGCCGAAGAGCTTTTTCAGGCACTCCGCGCAGCAGACATCTATGTCAGACACTGGAATAAACCGAGAATTGTCAATTCCCTGCGTATCACTGTCGGTACGGATGAGGAGATGGACCGCCTGATCGCTTTCCTGAAAGAATATCTGGGAAAACGGGCATAATTTAAAAAGAAAAGAATTGGAGTAAACACATGTTAAAAAAATATTTGATGATTTTCCTGGTATCCATGGTTCCCCTGATCGAACTGCGTGGTGCCATTCCCATTGCTGTAGGTATGAATCTGCCGCTGCTTCCCAGCTACATTATCTGTATTCTGGGAAATATGCTTCCGGTTCCCATCATCTTCTTTTTCGCAAGAAAGGTACTGGAATGGGGTGCAGACAAGCCGGTCATCGGTAAGTTCTTCACTTTCTGCCTGGAAAAGGGACATAAGGGTGGTCAGAAGCTGCAGGCGAAAGCAGGCAGAGGTCTGTTCGTAGCACTGCTTCTCTTTGTAGGTATCCCCCTTCCCGGAACCGGTGCCTGGACCGGAACCCTGGCAGCCAGCCTGTTGGACATGGATTTCAAGTCCAGTGTCATTGCTGTGATGCTGGGTGTTGTACTGGCAGGTGTGATCATGGGACTGCTCAGTATGGGTGTATTTGGAGCACTTGGGACTATTTTCTAAAAAAACGGGGATACTGTAATTATGGAAAATACAGAAGAGATCTACACAGACTTTGCAAGAGTATATGACGAACTCATGGACAACACACCGTATGAGATGTGGTGTGACCGTTTAGGTGAGCTGATTGCGGCTTACGGGGTATCCAAACCTACGCGGGATTCAGAAGGGATTTTGGATTCCGAGCGGAATCTGGTGGTGGACTTAGGGTGCGGCACCGGCACACTGACAGAGTTACTGTATAAAAAGGGCTATGACTGCATCGGCGTGGACAATTCTGAGGAGATGCTGAACATTGCCATGGACAAAAAGGCAGAGAGCGGTTCGGAGATCCTCTATCTGCATCAGGACATGCGGGAACTGGATCTGTATTCCACCGTGGGTACGGTAATCAGTGTCTGCGATTCCGTGAATTATATTCTGGAAGAAGAGGAACTGCTGCAGGTGTTTCAACTGGTGAATAATTATCTCTATCCCGGCGGGATATTTATTTTTGATTTTAATACCGCCTATAAATACCGGGAAGTCATCGGCAATACCACCATTGCGGAGAACAGAGAGGATTGCAGCTTTATCTGGGAGAATTATTACGATCCGGAAGAAGAGATCAATGAGTATGATCTGACCATCTTCGTACAGGAAGAGGATGATATTTTCCGGAGGTTCACAGAGACCCATCTGCAGCGGGGCTATACCGTGGAGCAGATGCGGGCACTTGTGGAACAGGCGGGATTAAAGATCCTTGAGATCAGGGATTCCGATACCGGTGAAGCGGCGACGGGGACTAGCGAGAGAGTATATATTGTAGCAAAAGAGCAGCAGAAAAAGTTGCCGTAAGAAAGGTACGTGAATTTAGGAATGAAAGATTATATGGTACGCGCAACCGCAGCAAATGCGCAGATCCGAGCATTTGCCTGTACGACGAGAGAGACAGTGGAGACAGCGCGGGCAGCGCATAACACAAGCCCTGTGGTCACGGCTGCACTGGGAAGACTTCTCAGTGCCGGAGCTATGATGGGCAGTATGTTAAAAGGAGAAGATGAACTGATCACACTGCAGATTAAGGGAGACGGTCCGATAGGGGGACTTACGGTGACTGCAGACGGTAACGGACATGTAAAGGGCTACGCGAATGTACCAGACGTGATCCTGCCGGCCAACGCCCAGGGAAAACTGGATGTGGGCGGAGCCATAGGCGCAGGCGTCTTAAGTGTGATCCGGGATATGGGACTGAAGGATCCTTACGTGGGACAGACGGAACTTCAGACCGGCGAGATTGCAGAAGATCTGACCTATTATTTTGCCGTATCCGAGCAGGTGCCCTCCGTTGTAGGTCTGGGAGTACTGATGAACAGAGACAACACCGTCAGACAGGCCGGTGGATTTATCGTACAGCTGATGCCCTTCGCAGAGGAAGAGACCATCAGCAGACTGGAAGAGAATATCAAAAATCTCTCCTCCGTGACTGCTATGCTGGATGCCGGGAAGACTCCGGAGGGAATGCTGGAAGTGCTGCTTTCCGGAATGGATCCGGAGATCACCGATACGCTTCCCGTGGAATTTGCCTGTAACTGCAGCAAGGACAGAGTGCGCAAGGCGCTGATCAGTATCGGAAGAGAAGAACTGCAGTCCATGATCGATGATGATAAGCCGATCGAGGTGAACTGTCATTTCTGTAATAAAAACTATAACTTTACCGTGGATGAATTAAAACAGATGATCCAGTAATGGATTCCGTAAAGTGAGGAAACTTATGAAACAGGGATTTGTCAAAGTTGCGTCCGCTACACCGGGGATCCGGGTGGCTGATCCGGTCTATAATGCCCGGACAATCTGTACCCAGGCAAAAGAAGCGGCAGGACACGGAGCGAAGATAATAGTGTTCCCCGAACTGTGCATTACCGGGTACACCTGCAATGATCTTTTTTTGCAGAATCTTTTGCTGAAGAAGGCAAAAGAAGCACTGCTTACGATCACAGAAGAGACAAGGCAGCTGGAATCATTGCTTTTTGTGGGACTTCCTGTGGAAAAGGACGGCCGTCTGTATAATGTGGCTGCCGCAGTATATCGTGGAAATATCCTGGGAATGATCCCGAAGAAAAATATTCCGATGTATGCAGAATTTTACGAGGGCAGACATTTTACTCCCGGTGAGGAAACGATAACGAATTACCGACTGGGAGAATATGAGATCCCTTTTGGAACGAATCTTTTGTTTTGCTGTGAGGAATTGCCGGAACTGGTTCTTGGCTGTGAGATCTGCGAGGACCTGTGGGTGGCAGATCCGCCATCCACTTCCCATGCACTGGCGGGGGCTACGGTGATCGCCAATCTGTCGGCATCCAATGAGACGGTATCCAAGGACGCTTACCGCGAACTCCTGGTAAAATCTGCCAGCGCGAGACTTCTGTGCGGATATATTTATACTTCCGCCGGAGAAGGAGAATCCACCCAGGATCTGGTATTCGGGGGACATAATCTGATTGCAGAGAACGGAACACTGCTGGCACAGTCTTCCCGTTTCTCCACAGGAATTCTCTACACAGATCTGGATGTGCTCAAAATAAGCAGCGAGCGCAGAAGAATGGGAACCTTTGGAAAACAGCCGACAGTCCCCTATCATAAGATTCCTTTTTCCATGGAACTTGCGGAGACAAAGCTGGAACGGAAATTCGCGGCGCATCCTTTTGTACCGGAGGATCCCGCCCTTCGCAACAGAAGATGCGAAGATATTTTATCCATTCAGGCTTACGGTCTGAAAAAACGTTATGAGCACATCGGAGGAAAAACGGCAGTTCTCGGGATCTCGGGAGGACTGGATTCCACACTGGCACTTTTGGTGACAGTGAGGACTTTTGATCTGCTGGGACTTGCAAGAAAAGGAATCATTGCCGTGACCATGCCCTGCTTCGGTACCACGAACCGGACCTACGAGAATGCCTGCCTGTTAGCGAAGACGCTGGGCACGACGCTTCGGGAAGTGGATATCCGTGAGGCGGTGACCGGGCATTTCGCAGATATCGGACAGAATATGGAATGCCATGATGTCACCTATGAGAACGGGCAGGCGAGAGAACGCACTCAGGTGCTTATGGATATTGCGAACAAGGAGAATGCCCTGGTCATCGGTACGGGAGACATGTCGGAACTGGCACTGGGATGGGCTACCTATAACGGAGACCACATGTCCATGTACGGTGTTAATGCAGGTGTGCCGAAGACACTGGTAAGACACTTAGTGCAGTATTATGCGGATACCTGCGGACAGGAGGAACTGGCGAAGGTGCTGAAGGATGTGCTGGATACGCCGGTGAGTCCGGAACTGCTTCCGCCGGTGGAAGGGAACATCACGCAGAAGACAGAAGACCTTGTGGGACCTTACGAACTGCATGACTTCTTCTTATATTATATGCTGCGCTGCGGCTATGCGCCGGATAAGGTATACCGGATCGCGGAAGAGACCTTTGCGGGAAAATATGATGCTGAGACCATTAAAAAATGGCTGAAGAATTTCTACCGGAGATTTTTCTCACAGCAGTTTAAGCGCTCTTGTCTGCCGGACGGCCCCAAAGTGGGAAGTGTGGCACTTTCTCCCAGAGGGGATCTACGCATGCCCAGTGATGCCTGTGCAAGGATCTGGCTGGACAATGTGGAGGAAATATAAAAATATTGTTAAAATTTCGTCGAAATTCTTAATTTTCTGTTTTTTACTTGAAATGGGAAACGGGAAATCGTATATTATAGCTGTACCAAGTTTAGAGGATACGTGGAGGAATAAATATGACTAAGGCGGAAATCTTAAAAAAAGAAATCTTAAGACAGTATCGCAGTGTCAGACAGTTTGCCATGGAGATGAATATCCCCTACAGCACACTGGTAACGGCTCTGGAGCGCGGCATTGAAGGGATGGCGTACGGAACGGTTATCAAAATGTGTGACAAGCTGAGTCTGAATCCTGTAGATTTTTCATCGTTGGAGAGGGATGCATCCCTTGGAGCGCAGCTTTTGGAAAATCGTGTTATGCAGAATTATGTGAAACTGAATCAGACCGGAAGAGATAAGATTCTGGAGCTGATGGATGACTTTGTACAGATCGATAAGTACAAGGCGAAAACCAAGAAAGCAAAATAAGAATTAACAAAACAGCTACTGTTCGAATCCCCTTGGTGGGGAATCAACAGTAGCTGTTGAACATCATACCGCTGTAAGCGCTGGTGGTATAAGGACTGATGAAATTGTGACCGGGATTTTTGTAGGCCACAACTTTTTTGTCTACGTATTCCATGGGATTCAGCGAGACCTGATCGCTTTTACGTAACAGAGAACTGCTGAAATCCTTCAATACACTGAAAGCCGACAGATCATTTCCCGATGTTGCCGCAGTCTGCCGCAGCATCTCATCATTGATGGAGAGCATACCGTCATCCTCCAGATGCATTCCCATACTTTCCAGAGAATTGCCGTACAGGGAAGCAATGGATGAAAATTCCCGTACCAGCTGTCTGCTTCTGGACTGGGTCTCCAAATAGGAAGATGCCGCCCGGATGAAATTATTGTAACTGCCCACCAACTGGTTGATATTGTCGGTGATGGATTCGGTGTCAGTCTTCAGCCCGATATGTACCGGTTTATCTTCGGGACTTACGGCTTTGATCTGCACATCGAACAACTTGCCCACTGTGAAATGGTTGGAGGACGAAGAGCGTTCCTCACCGTTGATCAGGAAGCTTGCGTTGCCAGCGGAATGACTGATATAATTCAGCCCCATATTGTCTACGACACCGGATGTCTTGCTGGTGTGGTCATCACTGACCCGGAAATGATACGGTCTGCCGTTCGGAATACCGGTGGCATCGGATGTCAGGCGGAGTGCGTAACGGGAATCGGATTCCGCTACCTCAGCACGGATGCCGATATCCGCGTTGTTGATCAGTCTCGACAGCCGCTCCATGATCTGACGGTTGGTATCGCCTTCATTAATATTGAACTGGAATTCGTAGTTCATATCGTTGACTGCAATATCAAAGGAATAAGTATCCGGAGCCAGTGTGGTAGCCAGATCCGGGAGAAAATATCCAAGATTCTCCTGGGGAGTGGCAAGGGCGAGTACCTCCAAATCGAATTCCGGAGAAGAGGCGGAAGAGGCTTCTTCTCCGGAACCAATATAGGTGACCTCAGCGATATCGTCATTGGTGGAATAGGCACTTTTTTTACGGAACATGCCGTCCTGCTCCAGCCCTCCGAGCTGTGCGATGGAGTTGTGAAGTTCTCTGGCGTTCTCCTTGACATCCACAGCATAATACTGGGTATCCTTACTGGTGGTGGGAAGATACCAGGGGGCATCTTTGTTCAGTTTTAGGATGGAATTATAGACGCTGCGAAGTTCACTCTTTTTATGTGTGTCGTATTTCGTCAGCTGTCTGGGCGAGTACGCCGTCAGATAATTATTGTAAACAGTATTGAGAACTGCACCCATAGATATCTCCTTTCCCCTCCGTGATCAAGGATATTTTATAAAAAATACAGTAACCAACTTTTATGAAATGATTATAGCATAAATAATAGGAAGAAACAAGAAAAATAAAGGGATTTTCGGGAAAAACAGTTGACGGACAGGACGGATTATGTTATAGTATCCAAGCGAGATGAGATTTAGGTCTTTTTTTTATGCTTAAATTTAGAGATCAGAAAACACGTGGAGGTAGAAAAATGCGTACAAAAATTACTTTAGCATGTACCGAGTGCAAGCAACGTAACTACAATACTACCAAGGATAAGAAGACTCATCCTGATAGAATGGAAACCAAGAAGTATTGTAGATTCTGCAAAACACATACATTGCACAAAGAAACCAAATAATCAGCCGTTCTAGCATGGGAGGTCGAAATGGGAGATTCCGCAGAAAAACAGAAGCGCCCCAGTTTCTTCAAAGGCGCAAAAGCTGAATTTAAGAAAATTTCATGGCCGGACAGACAATCAACATTGAAGCAATCCGTAGCGGTTGTTGCAATTTCAGTTGTAGTTGGTGTGATTATTGCGGTGCTGGATTACTTTATTCAGTACGGCGTAAACTTCTTAACATCATTATAGAGCGAGGGTGATTGTATGGCAGAGGCAAAATGGTATGTAGTCCATACCTATTCAGGATATGAGAACAAGGTCAAAGCCAATATCGAGAAGACCATAGAGAACAACAAGAATCTGGCAGAACAGATTCTTGAAGTAAGAGTCCCTATGCAGGATGTGGTGGAACTGAAGGACGGAGCCCGCAAGACGGTATCCAAGAAGATGTTCCCCGGATATGTGCTTCTTAATATGGAAATGAACGATGATACCTGGTATGTCGTTCGTAATACCCGTGGTGTGACCGGTTTCGTAGGTCCCGGAAGTAAACCTGTACCTCTTACAGAAGCTGAGATGAAGCCTTTGGGCATTAAGACCGAGAACGTATCGATCGACTTTGGCGAGGGCGACAGCATTGCTGTTGTTGCCGGAGTATGGAAAGATACTGTCGGCGTGGTGCAGAAACTGGACTATGGCAAACAGACAGCTACCATCAATGTAGAACTGTTTGGAAGAGAGACCCCTGTGGAAATCAGCTTTGCAGAGGTCAGAAAGCTTTAAAAGCAAACAAAGATATTTTCTTCCGGAGATTTCCGGGATAAAATATAAACTTTCGGATCCGTAAGGGCCGGAAAGAGGCAGCACAAGAGGAACGGCAACGTTCCGGTGGGAGCAGGAGGCAGCATCACGGCAGCCTGCGCCGAATTACCACATTATAGGAGGTGCCACAATGGCAAAGAAAGTAGAAGGATATATCAAGTTACAGATCCCTGCCGGCAAAGCAACACCGGCTCCCCCTGTTGGTCCTGCACTTGGACAGCACGGGGT
>DJEP01000030.1 GCA_002431915.1 Lachnospiraceae bacterium UBA5895
GCATAACAATATCACAAACAGCATGACCGTTGCAAGTGCATTGATCTCCGGGGTCACACCGGTCTTTAATTTCGTATAAATCTTCACCGGCAGTGTATTGACCTTCGGTCCGGTGACAAAAATACTGATCACCACATCATCAAAGGACATCGCAAATGCCAGCAGCACGCCGGATAAAATCGCCGGCAGGATCTGCGGAAGTATCACATCACGGAACACCTGCCATTTCGTGGCTCCCAGATCTAACGCCGCCTCTTCCAGAGAATGATCCATTCCCACCAGCCTTGCCCGCACCATAGTAAAAATATAGGGCACACAGAACGTGGTATGGGCGATCACCAGAGTAACCATGCCAAAGGGCAGTCCCATCAGGGAAAATACGGACAAAAATACCATTCCTAGAATGATCTCCGGAATCATGATGGGAAGTGTGGATACATATGCCACAACCTCATCCGTCTTCCGCTTCCTGCGGATCATCCCCAGTGCTCCCGAAGTGCCGATCAGCACCGCAAAAGCACAGCTTAATACCGCCAGGATCAGGCTGTTAATCAGTGCTTCTCCCAGATCTCTGTCCCGGAACAGCTCCCGGTACCATTTCAAGGAGAATCCCTCCCAGACCGAGGTCAGCTTCGAGGCGTTAAAGGAATACACCACTGTCAGAAGAATCGGGATATAGGTCAGCACAGTGATCACTGCCACATATACAAACGGCCACTTTTTCTTTTTCATATCTTACAACATCCCTTCCAACTGTGAAGTTCCGGTGATCTTCCGGTACAGGCGGATCATCACGGAAGTCAGCACCATAAGAACCGCGGACAGCGCCGCCGCAAACGGCTGGTTGCGCCCCTTGGTAATCTGTTCCTGTATCACACTGCCCACCAGTACAATCTTATTGCCCCCTAAGATATCCGCTATGAAAAACAATCCCATGGACGGGATAAAGGACAGTACCACACCGGATAGCAATCCCGGCAGCGTCAGCCGGAAGCTGACGGTCCAGAATGCTGTCCACGGGGAAGCTCCCAGATCCCTGGAGGCTTCCACCAGAGACATATCCAGCTTCTCCGCACTGGAATACACCGCCAGGATCATAAAAGGCAGTAGGGAATAAACCATTCCCACTACCACCGCCGGATAAGTGTAGAGCAGCTTTAACGGCTGATCGGTCAGGTGCAATCCCATCAATATCTTATCCAAGACACCGTTACTGCGGAATACAATGATCCAGCCATAGAGACGGATCAGCGCACTGGTCCAAAACGGAATCATGATGAGAAGCAGCATCCTGCGCTTCCACACCGCGCTCATCTGCGCCATAAAATACCCGTAAGGATACCCGATCAATGCCACGAAAAAGGTGGCGGTAAATGCCAGCTTCAGAGACTGCCAGAAGGTATCCAGATACAACGGCTCCAATATTCTCTTATAATTGTCCAGGGTAAACGTAAAGTCCACGCCCCAGACCTGTGCTCTCTGTAAAAAGCTCAACAGAAACAGATACAGGATCGGCAGCGCCACGAACAGAATCGTGAACACATACATGGGAATCAGCAGTCCGATATTCCCGGATCTCCTGCGGCTGTCACTTTTGGTTTTCGTCTTTGTCATTATCTATTACCTTTACTGCGTCTTTCGCATCCCAGCCGATCTTCACTGTCTCTCCCGGCTGCAGATCATTATCAATGCCGTAACGGCTGGCTGTCAGAAGCTGCCCGTCCGACAGGCGGAACAATATGCGAAGCTGCCCGCCGGCAAAACTTTTCTCCACTACGACGGCATCCTGTGTGCAGACACTCTCCCCGTCCATCCGGATATTTTCCGAGCGGATGGCAAGCGCCTCCCCATTTTTATGCAGGATGTTCGCATTTCCCACGAAATCCGCCACATAGCTGGTCCTCGGCTGATAATACACCTCGTTGGGTGTTCCCAGCTGCTCCAGGACGCCCTCATGCATGACACCGATGCGGTCAGACATGTTGATGGCCTCTTCCTGATCGTGGGTGATATAGATAAAAGTGATTTCCAGCTGCTTCTGCAGACGTTTCAGTTCCAGCTGCATCTGCCTGCGCAGCTTCAGATCCAGGGCACCTAACGGCTCGTCCAAAAGCAGCACTTTCGGCTCGTTGATCACCGCTCTGGCGATGGCAATACGCTGCTTCTGTCCGCCGGAGAGCTGGTCCGGCATACGTTTCCCGTACTCTTCCAGCTGCACCAGCCGAAGCGTCTGCTCTACTTTTCTCTCGATCTCCGCCTTCGGGGCCTTGCGGATCTTCAATCCATACCCTACGTTATCCGCCACATTCATATGTGGGAACAGGGCATAATTCTGAAATACAGTGTTGACATCCCGCTTATTCGGTTCCCAGTCCGTAATATCTCTGCCCTCCAGGATCACCTGCCCACTATCCGGCAGTTCCAGTCCTGCAATAATGCGTAACGTCGTGGTCTTGCCACAGCCGGAAGCGCCAAGCAGCGTGATAAACTCTCCCTGCGCTGCCTCTAAATCAATACCCTTTAATACTTCTGTATTGTCAAAAGATTTCCGGATCTGCTGAAGTTGTAATATACTTTCGCCCATGCACCGGCTCCTTTCTCATTTTTGTTTTCCTATGATCCTCCATCTTCTCAGGTGATCCATCCTTTAAAAAGTCCCACGTATTCCACGAGAAAATACATTCCCCGTAACCATACTACCAGACCACAGCCATAGTACATCCACGCATTTTCCTTCTGTCTGTCCACCGCCCTGCCTGTCAGGGACAGAATGACACAGATGAGTAATACCATAGTGCCGAAGGATGCGCGGTCGGGGTAATGCGGTGACAGGATCATCGCACCCCAGGATAACAGTGCTCCCACTAATAACAGGATGTTTTCTTTTTCGATTTTTTCTTTCAGGATTCCTGCGCAGATCACAAGCAGCACCACCGTAAGTACGAGTGCAGGGAACAGATACTCAAAGGCTCCCTTCGCCTCGCTGTAACAGCGCAGGAACAGGTTCCACAAAAGTCCGCGGGTGTTCTCCGACGTCTCTTCGCTGCGGACAAAATTGCCCGGTGCAACGATCATCAGAATACTTCCCGCCAGGCAGCTGATGTTCCCAAGATACATCCATATGGGAATCTTTTTATGGTCCTTACGTCTTAAAATCATCACCAGCAAACTTACGATCCATACCGCCGGTCCCATATTTTCATTGCTCCATCCGGCAACCAGTCCCAACGGCAGGATCCACAGAGCAATTCCCGGAAGGTTCCTCTCTCCGCGGTCTTCATAGCGCAGATAACAGGATAAAAATGCCAGCAGAAAACCCGCCATATACAGATAATTCGCCGCTCCGGATTCCCAGAACATGCTCATTCTCCAGTTGGCATTGAGTCCCAGTAACATACTTATTGCCGCAAAAAAATACGGAAGTCCGCGCCTGCCGGACACTTCACAGATCAGCCACGAAAGAAGTAGCGTCATGACGGTGTTGAAAATATCAGCCCAGTGCTCCCCGCACAATAATATCAACTGCAACAGTCCGTGCGCCATGCTTCTGCCGCCCCAGTTAAAATAGTGCCAGATCTGTGCGTGGATGATGTCACTGATGTTCTGTATCGGCGTATCCGAGTACAGTACTGTGGAGTACCACTCATCATCCATCATAAAGTCCGTCAGATAATTGAGGTACCAGACACTGACTGTCGTAAACAGGATCAGTACCAGGCTGCTCCACCGAATTATTTTTTTCTGCTTTTCCTGCATGTTTTTTCTCCGTTCTTTTTCAGAAAAAATATGGCAAAGAACGGCTGCCTATTGCTAAGCAGCCGCACCTATTTTCCTTATGGATAAACTAACCCTGCAGTCTACAGCCGGATCTTCTTCAGACGATCCACTGCCTCCACGGTATTCTCGTAGCTTCCGAAAGCTGTCAGACGGAAATAGTGTTCTCCGCTGGGTCCGAAACCGGATCCGGGCGTACCTACCACGTTGACATTTTCCAGCAGATAATCGAAGAGCTCCCAGCTGGTCATGCCGTTCGGCGCTTTCAGCCAGATATAGGGAGCGTTCACACCGCCGGATACGGTAAATCCCGCTTCTTTTAAGCCCGCAAGGATATAGTGTGCGTTGTTCATATAATAAGCAACCTGCTCCTTCAGCTGTGCCTTACCCGCTGCAGAGTATACTGCCTCACCGGCACGCTGTACGATATAGGGTGCTCCGTTGTATTTGGTACCATGTCTTCTTGCCCACAGTGCATGGAGGCTGACATCCCCGCTCTTTAAATCCTTGGGGATCACGGTAAAGCCCAGCCGCACTCCGGTAAAGCCGGCATTTTTGGAGAAGGAACGGAACTCGATGGCACAGGTTCTGGCTCCTTCACATTCATAGATACTGTGAGGCACATCCGGCTCGGAAATATATGCTTCGTAAGCTGCATCATAAAGGATGACAGCGCCTACCTTGTTGGCATAGTCCACCCACTCCTGCAGCTGCGCCCTGGTAATGGTGGCACCGGTAGGGTTGTTGGGGAAGCATAAATAGATCAGATCCGGGGTCTTCTTCGGCAGTTCCGGTGCGAAACCGTTCTCTGCCAGACAGGGCATATAGATCACATCACTCCAGGTCTCGGACTTCGGATCGTAAGTGCCTGTTCTGCCCGCCATGACATTAGAATCCACGTATACAGGGTAAACAGGATCACATACCGCAATCTTATTGTCCAGGCTGAAGATCTCCTGAATATTGCCACAGTCGCATTTTGCTCCGTCGGATACAAAAATCTCGTCCGGCGCAATGTCACAGCCTCTTGCCTTATAATCGTTCTCTGCAATGGCATTACGCAGGAACTCATAGCCAAGGTCGGGAGCGTAACCATGAAAAGTCTCCGCTTTTCCCATCTCATCCACCGCACCGTGCAGCGCATCAATGATGGCAGGTGCCAAAGGCTGTGTCACGTCTCCGATTCCCAGACGGATGATCTTTTTGTCCGGGTGTGCTGCAGAATAGGCGTTTACCTTTTTACCGATGGTGGAAAATAAATAGCTTCCGGGAAGTTTCAAATAGTTGTCGTTTACTTTAAACATAGTACGTTCTCCTCTCTATTATCCTTGGTATGCAGCATTGCTGTCACCTTGCTGTCGTAATAAGCAATTTCTTCGCACTGTGTGCTCTCGAAATTGCAACGCCCATTCGTAATCCGGGCTGATCGCCCTACTTACTCATGTTCGTTTACTCCTCTCATAAAAACACATCTTTGCCTGCAAGCAGTCAATCTGTGTTTCTATGGAGGAGTTTATTCTATCAGATGGAGTACGGGTCCACTTCACCTTCAAATACGATCTTCGCAGGTCCGGTCATATAGACCAGATTCTCCTTGCGATCCCATTTGATGTGCAGTTCACCGCCTAATAGTTTAACAGTTATTTCCTCGTCCGTCAAACCATTTAACACGCATGCCACCGCTGTAGCGCAGCATCCGGTACCGCAGGCAAGGGTCTCTCCGGTGCCTCTCTCCCAGACGCGCATAAACACATTTTTCCGATCCAGGATCTCTACGAACTCGGTATTCGTCCGGTTCGGGAAACAGGAATGATGCTCGAACTTCGGACCGATCTTCTCAATATCGAGATCTTTTACCCCATTCATAAATACAATGGCGTGGGGATTGCCCATGGAGACGCAGGTCATGCGATATTCCGTGCCGTCTACCACGATCGGTGCATCTACCACAGCCGGACCTTCTGCCGTCTCCTGCGTAGCCTCCGCCGTTACCGGCACCTCTGCCGGAGCGAGAATGGGACTTCCCATGTTCACCTGTACCATCGTTACATGCCCTCTGTCTGTGGCGGTCCTACCCTCCACAGTGAGCTTTAAGTATTTTATTTTCCCGGCACTAACGATGGTAATGTCTGTTTTGTCCGTCAGTCCCTTGTCGTAGACATATTTTGCCACACAGCGGATACCGTTGCCGCACATCTCCGAACGGCTGCCGTCCGCATTGTACATCTCCATCTCGAAATCCGCTTCCTCTGCGGGATTGATGAAGATCACGCCATCGCCGCCGATGCCGAAATGCCTGTTGCTGAGTTTCCTTACGATCTCCGGCTTCTCCTCCCGGGAAAGCTTCTCCGTAAAGCCGTTGACATATACATAATCATTGCCACAGCCCTGCATTTTTGTAAATTTCATGGATTGCTGTTCCTCCTATTGTTCTCTTTCACCTGTATCGCCCGGAACACTGTCCCCATTTCCGTGTCGCATTCTTTATTCTGTCATCATGGACAGCACCATCTGTGCCGTCTCCACCAGATTCGTTCCACTGTCCATACTGGTCTTCTGAAGATACCGGTGGGCTTCTTCTTCCGTCATATGATTTTTTGCCATCAAAAGTTCCTTGGCATCTTTGATTGCTTTTTCATCCGCTGCATTGCGGACCTTCGGCTGCATGCGGCGTTTTCTTCTGCGGCGCTCCACACCTTCCACCATCAGATTCACTGTGTTGATCAGATCCTGAACCTTTAACGGCATGGAGAGACATACAATGCCGTTGCCGTAGCATTCGCTAATCAGATTCTGGGATGCCATCAAAAGCATCTCGAAACCCTCAGGCAGATCCTCATGAAGTTCTGTATATATCATATCCGCCAGCTTGTAACTGCAGATCACGATTCCGTCATTGAGTCCGTCCACCTGGCTGATCGCCTGAGTGCCCGTAGTACAGATACCCGTGACCTGGAAACCGCTGCGCACCAGGACATTCTTGACACCCTTGGCTTCTTCCAGCTTCGGCAGCGCGACAATAATGTTCGTCATTCGCCCACCTCCTTTCTTCTGTCTTGTTGATTCATCTTGTAACTATTCCGCCCCCACATTCGCAAAACCGCACGCTTCTATGCAGCTGATTTCACTCATGTACGCAGCAGTGACTCCATTCGAGTCACTTTACATAGAATAGTCACTCCATTATTACAAAAGAAAGGAATATTTTAATACTTGTACAGATACTCCTGGATCTCCCACTCGGAGACCTGGGAGCGGTAATCATGCCATTCCTTGCGCTTGGCATCGATGTATTTTCCGGCGATATGTTCACCCAGAACATCCTGGATAAAGGTATCCTTCTCCAGTTCTTCCACTGCCTCTAACAAGGTGCCGGGCAGCTGGTCGATGCTAAGTTCCTTCCGCTCTTCCGCGGTCAGAGCAAAAATGTTCGCATTGATGCTCTCGGGAGGCTCTATTTTCTCCCGGATGCCCTTCAGACCGGCGCTTAAGCAGACTGCCAGCGTCAGATAAGGGTTCGCTGCGGAGTCAGGACTGCGCAGTTCGATACGGGTGCCCTCTCCGTCTGCGGTAGCCGGAATACGGATTAAGGGGCTGCGGTTCGTCGTGCTCCATGCGATATAGACCGGTGCCTCGAAGCCGGGCACCAGACGCTTATAGGAATTTACCAGCGGATTCGTGATGGCTGCCATTCCCTTGATGTGCTTCATGATACCGCCGATGAAATAATAGGCTTCTTTGCTCAGACCGTTGGGGTCGGAAGCATCCTGGAATATGTTTTTCCCGTCCTTCTCCAGGGACATATTGATATGCATGCCGGAGCCGTTGACTCCGAACTTTGGTTTCGGCATGAAAGTAGCGTGCAGACCATGGCGTCTCGCAATGGTGCGCACTGCCATCTTGAAGGTCATGATGTTGTCTGCGGTATGTAACGCTTCGTCGTATTTGAAATCGATCTCGTGCTGTGCCGGAGCCATCTCATGGTGGGATGCCTCGATGACAAAGCCCATATCCTCCAGGTTCATAACAATATCACGGCGGGCATTCTCGCCGAAATCCAAAGGTCCGATATCGAAATAGCCTGCCTGCTCATGAGTGTTGGTGGTAGGCATGGTATTTTCATCCGTATTAAATAAGAAAAATTCGCATTCCGGTCCCACTTCAAAAGTATATCCCATCTCTTCTGCCTGCTTCACCGCACGCTTCAGTACATAACGGGGATCACCTTCAAAAGGCTGACCGTTAGGGCGATAGACATCGCAGATCATACGGGCTACCTTGCCCTGCTGGGGTCTCCAGGGGAAGATCTCTAAGGTAGACAGATCCGGGTACAGATACATGTCGGATTCCTCGATCCTGGCAAATCCATCGATTGCCGAACCGTCAAACATACATTTATTGCTTAACACCCGGTCTAACTGACTGGCTGTCACCGCAATGTTTTTCAGATTGCCAAACAGATCCGTGAACTGCAGACGGATGAATTCCACATCCTCTTCTTCCACAAGACGGATGATATCTTCCTTGGTATAATTGTTCATCGTTACCCTCGTTTCTGCGCCGCCTGTCTGCTCCTTTTCCACGGGGCGGACGCATCCGTGAAAAATACTTACAATAACTATAGCAATGCCTGTTTTGTCTTGTCAATGCGAAGTTCTCCTCAGTTACTGTACTATACAGTACTATAGGAAGAAACTTACGCATACTATTTATAAAGATCATCCCATCATTCCAAGGAGACCTAAGAATGAGTGCAAATACAAAGATCGTTGTCCTTCGCAGAAAAGAACTGCTCTATACCGGAATCTTCGCCGCGCTGGGAGTGTTGTTCCTGACATTACTGTTAATGTTACTAATGCCGGACAAAGACGCGGATGCCTCCGGGATCCCGGATTCTCCTCATAATACTGTGGAGACCGCTATGCCCGACAATGTGGCGGATCTCGGACGTTCGTCACAGTTCTCCGATGCGGAGGATGCCTCCACGGGAGCTGTTGCTGATACCAGTGCCGGCAATACATATATCCCCGGAATCTACACCACGGAACTGATCCTGGGCAGCGAGACCGTGAATGTGGAAGTCATCGTAAATGACCACGCCATCACATCCCTAAGTCTGGCAGACACGGATGAGGCTCTGTCTACCATGTATCCGCTCCTGCAGCCCACCATGGATTCCTTAAGCGAGCAGATCTGCGAGACACAGGATCTAAGCCAGGTAACCTATTCCTCGGAGACACGCTACACTTCCCTGGTGCTGTTGGAAGCGATTAAAGCATCCCTGGAAAAGGCAAAACCCAGTGCATCTCCGGAAGCGACCACTACACCGGATGTAACCGATGCAACTGATGCTCCGGCAGCTTCTCCGAATGTGCCGGCGGCGGATATTAATCCTGCGGCGTAGGAAATCCATTGCAGTAGCCTGCAATACCGGATTGCAATCGAGTAGGCTGACTCCTACTCGATTGGTATACTCCGTACCCCATCTCGCTTAACAGCTCGATGATGTACGTTCGCCAAATACAGATTCTTGTGCGAGCACAAATCTGTACTTGGCTCATCGTATACACAAAAAAGGGCGCATGCCTCCCGGCATGCACCCCGTTGTGCGTTTTATTGTAATATTTTCGTTTGCAACACTGGATTTATTTTATACTATTTGCGTGGGAGATGCAAGGGAAAATTATTTCTCTCATTGTATCTCTTATTTTCCATACTTCGGCACAAATTCTATCTTAAGCGTCATCCCCATGCCCTCAGCTAATCTCTTAAGCAAATTTAAGGAAGGATTTCTTGTCCCATTTTCAATTTTACTAATATCCGCCTGGCTGATTCCTGTGCGCTCTGACAACTCTTTTTGCGTCATGTTCACTGAATTCCTTGCATCTACCATAGCTCTTATCACATCAAG
Organism: Lachnospiraceae bacterium UBA5895; assembly: GCA_002431915.1. Taxonomy (GTDB): domain Bacteria; phylum Bacillota; class Clostridia; order Lachnospirales; family Lachnospiraceae; genus Acetatifactor. Next base: position 9,686 of record DJEP01000030.1, read on the forward strand.
TTCCGGCTGAATTGCCTCATACTCTTTTCGGAATTCGTCATTCTTCATTTCCTCAGAAAGCATTTCATTTAAGGTTTTCATTCTCTGCCATCCTTTCTATAAAATCTATTCTCCGTTTTTTCGCTATCTGTATTTCTTCTAGTGGTGTCTTCTGCGTTTTCTTGATAAATCCATTGGTTAATATTATTTTTCTATCGTGGTAAAAGAAATACATAACTCTGGTAATATCACTGCCAAATTTACATCTAAGTTCAAAAATCCCATCTTCTATGTATTTGCTGTATGGTTCTCTAAGCATATTACCTTTTTCCTGTAGTATAACCAGCATACCATACATCTTTGCTCTCATTTTAGGATTTAATTGTTTAAGGAAATCCTGCACAGGTATTTTCCCATTAACATCCTCATATGCAATTACTTCAAATGTCATTTTTCTTCTCCTTTAGTATATGTTATATATGCCATATTGTCAATAAATTCATCTTATATTGCATCATTTTTATTAAAATGTGAACTCTGCAAAAAAGTT
>DJEP01000049.1:0-17103 GCA_002431915.1 Lachnospiraceae bacterium UBA5895
CGCCGCCTCCTACTCGATTTATTATGCGTATAATATTAGCTGCGCTGCCAGCGCCCGGAAGCGCCGCAAGGCAGTACCAGTCCACTCTCGGTGACGGGCAGACCGATCTCCTGTGCCTCCACATGTCCGCCGAACTTTTTCGTCAGCGTGGAATTCATCATATAGGACAGCACGGCGGGCTGTAATCCTGTGGTATAGGAATTGATCAGGAAGAACAGCGCATCGTCGGACAACAGCTGTGCGGTCAGTCCCACGAAATCCCAGATATTGTCTTCTATTTTCCAGATCTCGCCCTTGGGACCTCTGCCGTAGGAAGGAGGATCCATGATAATGCCGTCGTATTTGTTACCGCGGCGGATCTCACGCTCTACGAACTTCATACAATCGTCCACCAGCCAGCGGATGGGAGCATCGGCAAGCCCGCTGGCAGCAGCGTTCTCCTTTGCCCAGCCGACCATGCCCTTGGAGGCATCCACGTGAGTTACAGCAGCTCCGGCTGCCGCAGCGGATACGGTGGCACCACCGGTGTAGGCGAAGAGGTTCAGCACCTTTACGGGGCGGTCTGCGCCGTGGATCAGACCGGAGAACCAGTCCCAGTTCACCGCCTGCTCCGGGAACAGCCCGGTATGCTTGAAACTAAAAGGTTTCAGATGGAAAGTCAGAGGCTCACCTGCCTTTTCTTCCTTTTGGAAAGGCAGCGTGTAATGGATCGCCCACTCATCCGGCAGATGGAAAAATTCCCATTCGCCGCCGCCCTTGGCACTTCTGTGATAATGACCGTTTTTCTGCTTCCAGCCCTTATGATCGTGGGGCGTCTTCCAGATGACCTGAGGATCCGGACGCACCAAAATATAATCCCCCCAACGCTCTAATTTTTCTCCGCTGGATGTGTCCAGCACTTCATAATCTTTCCAATGATCTGCAATCCACATATATAGAAACCTTTCTGTGTAAACTTTGTAATTACCTTTTATAGAATATAATAGAAATAGGACTTTTTCAAGGAATACTTACAGAGAGTAATATATTACCGGAAAGTAAAATGATACTTACGTAATAATAACGTATTGACATTGTGTTGACAAGAAACGAATAATAGAGTATGTTATATTTGAATGGAGGTGTTTTATATGGCAACGACTAATTTGAATATTCGTACAGATAAGGCAATCAAAGACCAGGCAGAGGAAATTTTTAATGAACTTGGTTTGAATATGACAACGGCTGTAAATATGTTCTTGAGAACCGCTGTCCGAGAGCACGGAATTCCTTTTGAACTGAAATTAGAAGTACCGAATGAAACTACAGCAGCCGCAATTGAAGAAGGCAGAAAGCTGATGGCAGATCCTAGTACGCCGAGATATTCAAGTATGGAGGCGCTTAAGGAGGCACTTGAAATATGAAATATGATGTGCAGTTTACAAATCAGTTTAAAAAGGATCTAAAGCTTGCCAAAAAGCAAAATAAGAGTTTGGATAAACTGTTTGAAGTAATTGATGTTCTGGCGAATGGTGGAGTGCTAGATGCAAAATACAGAGATCATGACCTTACAGGCAACTATAGAGGTACTCGGGAATGCCATGTTGAACCAGATTGGCTGCTCATTTATGAAATTCAAAATAATGTTTTAGTGTTAATGCTTTATCGACTCGGTACACATTCAGAACTATTTAAAAAGTAGTTCTGAATGTGCAGATTTGGCTATTTTGCCAAGTTGACAATTAATGATACGTTTGTTATGCTCTGAATGTGAGCAGATTTTCTTTCAATTTCTGTGTCGGCGCAAGCCGGTGTCTATGACTTCAGAGGAATCCCTGCTTAAATACCCAACAATTATTAGAATAGAGCAGGGGAAGACGAAGGCATAGTTATATTCTCCTGTACAAAGTGCAAAGGAGAATGCAGATGGCAAAACGCTATGAAGAACTGACGATTGCGGATGACTTTATGTTTGGCAAGGTAATGGAAGATATGATACTTTGCCGGGATTCCCTGGAATGTCTGTTACAGGATCCGGTGGGACAACTGGAGGAAATACAGACGCAGCGGGGATTTCACTATACATCGAAGGGCAAACCGGTCCGTTTGGATGTGTACACAAGAGACCGGGGACACATCTACGATGCGGAGATGCAGAACCTGAACCACCAGTCCGTGGAGAAACTGGAACTTCCGAAGAGAAGCCGGTTTTATCAATCTACCATGGACACAGATCATTTGAGTAAAGGGAAATCCTACCGGGAACTACCGGAGGGAAAGGTGTTGTTTCTCTGTACCTTCGATCCCTTTGGGTTGGGTTATGCGAAATATTCTTTTCAAAACCGTTGCGAAGAGAACAGAGACCTGTGCCTGAAGGATGGAACTGAGAAGATTTTTTATAACTGCGTCAGCGCATCCGAGAACGTGCCGGATCATTTGAAAGAGCTGTATGATTATATCAGAACCGGGAAAGTCGGAGGAGACCTGACCAGACGGATCGATGAGGCAGTGATCAGAGCGAGAAAAAATGAAGTATGGAGGTCAGAGTACATGAAAGAATTATTACATGATGATGACGTCAGAGCAGAGGGTATAGAAGTTGGAAGAGAAGCCGGCAGGGCAGAGGGCGAGAATCTGCTGCTGGCACTGATTTCGCGGATGAGCATCGGAGGAGATGCCGATAAGGCAGTGCAGCTGAGCAACCCTGCGGTATTGAAAGAGATGCGGCAAAAGTACGGAATGTAATAAATGCAAAACGAGAGGAGCAGCAATGCTCTTCTTTTTTGTGGAAATCCAACGTCTGACATGTGTGAAATCCAATTACAAAACGGGAATTTCGGTTTACAAATGAGTCAAAAATTTGTTTTACGGTCGATTCATGTCATATTTGGGTCGATTCATACACAAAACGTTTTTTCATAACAAGAATATGCTACACTATCGATTAATAATTCTGGCATATTATACCCAAGAGGGAGGATCCTATGAAAAAACGAGTATTGAGTATGTTACTGGCATTTACACTCTGTTTCTCCACAGTGCCCATGACGGCATTCGCGCAGGGAACTGAGGTAGTGGCAGAGCAGGAGGAACAGCAGGAAGAGACAGACGCTGTACCGGAGCAGGAAGCTGCCGAACCGGCAACAGTGCAGGAGGAAGCAGAAGCAGTGGCAGTGCCGGAGACTCCGGACGATGAGAACATCACTGTGGAAACTCCCGTTACGGATGAGGAAAGCAGTATCGCTGATTCCGCGAGCAAAAGCGTCAGCGATGGCGATGCCGGTACACAGGACACCGAGACAGACCCTGCAAAAGATGCAGCAGTGCAGGCAGTTCAGGCACTCATCGATGCCCTGCCGGACGAAGTGACGGCAGAAAATGCGGAAGCCATCGGCGAGCAGCTGGCTGCCATTGACGAGCAGCTGGCTGCCATCGACGAGGCTATGGATGCACTGACCGAGGAGCAGATCGCAGCACTGAATATGGAGCGCTATGATGCCATCTGTGCAGCGCTGACGGGACTTGTGGCGGTGCAGGATGGTACCCATACTCACTATCTCTGCGGTGGAACTACTTGTAACGGAGTAGGTGAACATACAGAAGACAGCATGACGACATTCACACACAAATTATGGATGGATGGCGATACGTTGAAGATAGATGATGATGCATTGAGTACAACCACCGGTAGTGGCGGATATACTGGAACGTGCTATGTGTTACCGTCGGGAGACTATTATCTGGGCAATGACATTACACTTTCCCATCCCCTTTACATAGGGCAGGATAGTAGTGCTAAAACTGTAAATCTCTGTCTGAACGGCAATAGCATTACAGAAAATGGTGACGTTGATGCTATTATTTTGTACCGTAACTATGGTTCTCAGGTAGTTTTCTCCCTGACGGACTGCAAGAACACAGGTAAAATCACACATACTAAAGGGAAAAAAGGTTGCGGCGTGTATGTGTATTCTAATTCCCGAGTAACATTCAATATGCATGGCGGTTCTGTTGTTGGTAATACGGGGAGTGTGACAAATAGTACCAGCACCTCAACTATTAACGGTGGTGGTGTGTACATGCATGGAGGTTTTAATTATAGTACAAACGGTGGCATTTTCAATATGTACGGCGGTACCATAAAGGATAATAGCGCTACTAATGGCGGCGGTGTATATATGTGGAACAGTGTCGGAAACTATTTCTACATGTACGGTGGCAGTATTACCGATAACACAGCAACCGACAAGGGTGGTGGCGTGTATTCCGCCGGCGGTACAATTATTATGACTGGTGGCAGCATTGAAAATAACAATGCTTCCCAGGGAGGCGGCATGTATGAAAGCGGTGGAAGTTCGGTGTACTTCACTATGTCTGGCGGTAGTATCACAGGTAACACAGCAACCGATAATGGAGGCGGCGTATATATAAGCGAAGGTGGTTCCTTCAAGATATCCGGTTCGGTACAGATTACCGGAAATACAAAGGATGGCGCTACAAACAATGTTGAACTGGCTGCCGGAAAGACTATCACTATCCAATCCGACTTGACAGAGGATGCATCTATCGGCGTGACTACGGCGAAAACGCCTGAAAATGGTGACTTTGCAAAGGTTGGTGTCGGTGGGGAAGACCATACACTGACCGATGCGGATGGAACACATTTCTTTTCTGATGCTGACAAGTATACTATTAAGTGTGTGGGCAATAAACTTATACTTACAAACACTGGGGATAATACTCTTCACAACCATCCCATCTGCGGTGAAACCTGTACTCATAAGAATGCAGATGGCTCTTTTCAGCATGAGGATGTGTACTGGGAAGCAGCATCTACTTTGAACAATAATATGCCGGCTGCATACTATTATCTGACCGAGAATGTTATATTAACAAATTCATGGAAACCTGTCGATGGAATGGTTCTTGATCTCAATGGTCATGACATTATCATGAATGCCAATGATGATGTGATTAAAAAAAATAGTTCTAATTCCGGGGCTTTCACTCTGACTGACTGCATGGGCAAAAATAAGGAGTACGGAAAGATTACTCATGGGAAAAAGCGGACGGTAGCAGCTATACGGGGGGTATATATTTTGGCTCTACCTATACTATTAATTTTGTAATGTACGGCGGCTCTATTAACGGAAATACAGGGGAGCGCGCAGCCGTATATTTGGGGGGCGGTGGAAACTATATAACGACATTTATTATGTACGGTGGTGAAATCATCAATAATACCAATACCAGTGACGAATTAGTAGGCGGTGGCGTATATGTTTATGATCGAAATGTTTTCACTATGAAAGGTGGTAAAATTACCGGAAACACAAGAAAAACCGATGGTGGCGCTGTATATGTAGACTGTTATAATAGCTCAGGGGTATTCAATGTCAGCGGTGATGCGCAGATCACGGGGAACAAAAAGACGGATAGCACTACAGACAACGTCTATCTCGGAACCTCTAAGGGCAGCCAGGCGTGCATCAAAGTCAATGGAGCATTGTCTGACACTGCATCCATTGGGGTGAGCGCCGGAACAATTGATACTGGCTGCTATAAGGTTGTTGCACAAGGCTCAAATTACACTCTTACGGACGATGACCTGAAGCGTTTCAGCAGCGATGATGGCTATACACCGAAATTAGTGGACAACAGCATTGCTTTTACTAATGGTTAACTGCATGAGCATCCTATCTGTGGCGACGAGAACTGCACAGAGCATGGTAATGTGCTGTGGATACCGTTGACCTATGAAAATAATCAGCTGAAGTATGGAGGAAATACAGCCCAGTCTACTACAAAGCAGGGATCTGGATATGCGAATACTGATAAATGGGACACTATCACAGAATACACACTGCCTGAGGGCAATTACTATCTATCAGGTAATATAACAATCAATGGAACGATTACAATCAGTGGGGATGTAAATCTCTGCCTGAATGGACATACACTATCCACAAATAAGGTAAGCTATGCTGTACTTTATACCCAGAACAATCAGCTGACTATTTGCGATTGTGGGGAAAATGGATGCCTGCAGGCTCCGAAAAACGGAGTGACCAATGTCATACGGAGCGCTGCCAGTGTAACCTACACCATTCTGAGCAATGAGGTTGCAAATCCGACCATTACGGTTGATGGAACATATACATATGATGGCACTGCAAAGACGCCGTCTGTGACCGTAAAGGATGGAGACAAAGAGATTCCTTCCGCTGAGTATAGTGTTTCCTATGCAAATAACACGAATGCGGGCACGACTACTGTAACAATTACAGATGTAGCCGGCGGCAATTACAATGTCAGTGGAAGCACGACATTTACTATCGGTAAAGCTACGATTACCGTAACACCGACGGATGGTCAGAAAAAGACCTATGGCGATGTAACAGAGCCGGCACTGGAATACAGTTCCAAGGGTGCTGTGAATGGTGAAGAACCTGATTTTACCGGTGCACTGTCAAGAACTGATGGTACAAATGCAGGAAAGTATGATATTACTATAGGTACTCTTGCGCTGACGGATAAAGGAAGCTTCAAGGCAGATAACTATGAATTGAAACTTGCTGAAACTACAGTGCAATTCGAGATTGTGCCGAAGACTCTGACTGCCGATGATTTGGAGTTTACTGCAGATAGCATTTTTAAAAAGACTTATGATAAAACTACAGCCTGTACAACAGCTAGGGTACAGATTAGGCCCGGTGCTATCGTAGATGAGAATGATGAATTACCTACTGTTGTAGGAACCTATGTTTATAACAGCGAAAATGTAAAAGATGCCGACAAGGTGATCTTTACCGCCGAGGCGGCAAGCGCTCAGAACTATATCCTCCCGGCAGGTCTTACGGTGGAAAATGAAGCAAAAATTGATAAGGCGGCGCAGTCTTATTTGATTATAACTCCTACCACAGTACCCTACGGCATTGACTTTGACCTGACAACGATTGTCAGTGGAGGCAGTGGAACTGGTGAAGTGACCTACTCCGTGACGAATGGTAGTGGGATGGCTACGATTACCGGCAGCAGACTTTTTCCCGGAGGGATCGGTGCCCGAAGGTGCTGTAATTTCCAATGTTACAGGTGGCGTTGATAGTGATGTGGTGGCTAAGATGGAGTTAGATGAAGGTACGGGAGAATTTTCCTATACCAGTGCTGTGAACATTGCTTCCGCGACAGACCAGACCTGCACAGTAACCATCGCTTCCACAAACTATAATGATATTACGGCAACCCTTACCTTCCATCTTACGGTAAGGTGACGGTTGCGATCGACGGTCTGACCTATACGGATAAGACTTACGACGGCAGTGCCATCGAACCTACCGGTACATTACAGATTACCGGCGGCGATGTTCGTGTGAGCGAACTGGAAGTGCTGTATGAGGGTACAAGTGCGAATGGTATGAACTATAGCAACAGCTATGCACCCAAGGATGCAGGTACTTACCAGGTGACCTATAAAGTAGCAGACAGTAATGAGGATTATACCGGTAAGGTGACGTACACCTTTACCATTTCTCCGAAGACTGTGACTGCGGATATGATCGGCACGATTGCTGCACAGGAATACACCGGCAGTGATATCAAGCCGGAGCCAGCAGTGACGGACGGTAATGTTACACTGACCGTCGGTACAGATTTTGATTTCAGCTATGACAAGAATACCGATGCCGGCGAGAACACAGCGACCGTGATTATCACCGGAAGAGGAAACTATACGGGAACCGCCAGCAAGCCGTTTGTAATCAAGCCTAAGGATATTAAGGGCGCAGTCATTACATTACAGGCAGACAGTCTGACCTATACCGGTCAGATGCAGGAAGTGACGATTACATCCCTAACTCTTAACGGAGTGACTTTGAATGCTGGAGATGATGGTGATTATGACATTGTAAAGGACAGCAACAAGCAGATCAGTGCAGATGATGCCATTACTCTGACCATTGTGGGCAAGGGCAATTATACCGGAACAGCCACTACGACCTGGAAGATTACTAAGGCGACTCCTGTACTGAATAACTTTGATGTGACTGGTCTCACTCAGACCTACGATGGCACACCGAAGACCGTGGTGGAGAAACCGAAGAATGGTGTGATCGGCATAGATGAGAATGTAACGGTGTACTATGAGGGGACCTCCGGGACTACTTATACCAGAAGCACAACAGCTCCCACCAATGTCGGAACCTATAAGGTAATCCTATCTGTAGCGGAAGGCAGGAACTATACCGCAGCAGAGATTGAGGCAGGTACACTGACGATTAAGAAGGCAGTTCTTAAGGTGGAGGATATTACGGAATTCTTCGAGTACACGAAGAGCGGTGCACAGACCATCGATATAGGAAACCTTGTTCCGGGCGCGACGCTTTATAGAGCTAGCGTAGATTCTGGTGATGCCGGAATTCTAACCGGATATATTGCCATAGATGCGAATGGTATTCTGAAGTTCACGTTGTCCGAACTGACGACAGACTATATAGATAAGAAGGTGACAGTGTCTGTGGCTATTGCCTCGGAGAACTATGAAGATGTTACTGTGAATGTGGCTATCTACATCTCCCCGGAATACCGGATTATCGATGGCGCAGGCAACTCCTGGACACAGAATACTAACGGTACCATTGTGATCCGCGGAAACGGCGAATTTTCTAGGTTCCAGGCTGTAAAGGTAGATGGCAAAGAGATCGATGCTGCTAACTACGAAAAAAAAGAAGGTTCCACCATCATCACCCTGAAGGCAGAATACCTTAAGACATTATCTACCGGCAGCCATACCTTTGCCATTGTATGGGATAACGGTATCGCAAGCACCAACTTCACCGTTGCTGCAAATACTCCCAACAATAACGGCGGCAGCAGTAATAATGAGAGCAGCGATAACAGCAGCAACGACAGTGCCAATAACACCGACATCGCTGCTCCCACCAACGATCCTGCGCAGGAAATGGACAAAGTTCCGGCTACCGGAGATCCCTTCGGTATCTGGCTGACACTCTTTGTAATATCCCTGACCGGATTTGCGGGAATGCTCGTCAGAAGAAAGAAGAACTAAGAATATCGCATGGTTGCGGTGCAACAAAACAATGAGCATGCTTTGAATTAAGCATGCTCATTGTTATTAGATTTAGCTGTATCTATTAAAAGTGAATGGTCAATTTCTTTAAGAAGTTCTTTAGGAAGGCACCTTTTAGTTATAGTTATATTTTTGGATTGATATGTGACTTGTGTATAAAGAGAAGTGTTGATGGGCTTTTTGAATATTGCATAAATTTCCCAGGGGAGGTTGGGATGATTGAGCGGATATCTTCGCTTAGTACACTGTTTGGAATGTAACAGTCTTTGCCTTGTATAAGTCCTAGACAGGCAGTAGTGGTACCGGTTACTTTTTCTGTATAAAGTTCCGGATGAGGTCCTGTATAACTGCCAATCATGCGTGCTTTTGTATCAATATTCATGATAGTGTCAAGCACTTTAAGCTTTAACTCAGTTGTATGATTGCTTTTGAATGAAAAATCATGTTCGCTAAGATGGTTATTCAGAGCAGCACGATAGAAGCCATTCGCATTCATATTTTGCCTGAGAGATACTCCGGTAAAGTGCAGGAAATTGTGGGAATGAAATCGTACAGCAGTATAATTTGAGCGGTTGTATTCATCATGATAAACAAAAACGATTTGATAACCTTCCAAATATTGTTGATATTGTTTTGCACATCTTGTAATGATAGAAATTGCCTGCTTTTTGGTCATAAAATATCCATTATCTCTAATGGTATTTTGGTAAATTTAAAAGGAAGGTCCCTCTGCCGTAGCAGATGACACCTTCCTTTAATGACTGATTTTTCTGTTGTCCGCCAACTAATCGGCACCCGAAGTCCGATAAGCAAACTGGTTTTTCCGTTGCCAGCCAACTGTCCGGCACCCGAAGTCCGGAAAGAATCTCGGATTTATGTGTCAGTCCACATGATAGGCATATAGCCCATCTACTAACTATAGTTTACACAGAAAATTTGAGTTATGCAACAAGTTTATAAAGATTTTATTTATAGCTCTCATTTTTTATTCATTATTGACACTATACTTCTCTTTTATTACAATATTAGTGAACCATTGAACTCGTGAATGCGATGCAGGTGGTGTTTTATTTTGGATATATCACCACTCCATACATATCTCACTGCAGGGAAGATCCCCTGTAGTGAGACTTTTTACTTTTTTCTATTGACTTTTCCTTTGCCGAATAATATTATAAGCATAAGAAATGGGTTTTTTGTCGTGTACAGCCTTACGGCTCAAGCGGGTAGCTCATTTCTTTTTTTATATCTATAATATCATACAAATACTTCCTACTATTCGAAACTTTCACACATTACAGCGATAGCAAACTAATCTGTTGACGATAAGCCATTTCTTGTATATAATAAGACGTATCACTGTATACAATCAAACTACCTATGAGGAGACTATTATGACAGGAAATACGCTGGGTTGGGTAATTGTGGCATTCGTGCTGTATTTACTCATGATGATCGCTATCGGAGCGTTCTATGCAAAAGGAAACAATAATTCCGAAGATTACTTTTTAGGAGGCAGAAAACTGAACGGCTTCGTCGCCGCACTGTCCGCGCAGGCATCGGATATGAGCGGATGGCTGCTGATGGGACTGCCGGGAGCAATTTACCTAACCGGTGTCGGCGGGGACGGATGGATCGCCATCGGACTGTTTATCGGTACGACACTGAACTGGCTGCTCATTGCCACGAGACTGCGCAGATATACGATCCGTGCGAACAACTCCGTGACGCTGCCGACCTATTTTGAGAACCGGTTCCATGATGAGAAGAAGGTATTGATGACCATTTCTTCTGTGACGATTGTAGTATTTTTCCTGGTATATTGTGCATCCGCACTTTCCGCCGGCGGTCAGTTGTTTGAGTCCGTGTTCGGCATTGACTATCATGTAGCGCTGACCATCGGTGCACTGGTAGTACTGGTATATACATTCCTGGGCGGATTCACCGCAGTATGTGTAACGGACTTTATCCAGGGGATGTTAATGCTGGTCGGCATCCTGGCAGTACCGCTGTTCGCTTATCATTTCCTGACAAGTGGCGGCACCACCCTGGCAGCAGGACTGGAAGCCAGCGGCGCCGACAGTGCCAACTTCCTGAATCTGATGAAAAACGGTGACGGCAGCAACAATATTATCAGTGTGATCTCCGGTCTCGGCTGGGGACTGGGATATTTCGGTATGCCCCACATCCTGGTAAGATTCATGGCAGTCCGGGATGAAAAAGAGATGACGAAGTCCAAGGCAACAGCCATCAGCTGGGTAGCTTTATCCTTAGGTTTTGCGGCATTCATCGGTGTACTTGGCAGAGCATATCTGCCGGAACTGATTAACGGTAATAATGAGAAAGTATTCATCGAGATGATCAAGAAAGTATTTACCGTGGAGCTTCCCGCACCTTTCATTGCAGGACTGTTCCTCTGCGGCATCCTGGCAGCGATCATGTCCACAGCAGATTCCCAGCTGTTAGTCAGCGCTTCCAGCGTAGCGGAAGATATTTTTAAGGGTCTGATCAAGAAGGATGCGGATGACAAGACCGTTATGAATGTCAGCCGTGTCACGGTACTGGTGGTAGCGGTGCTGGCTTATATCATCGCATGGAATCCGAACAACACCGTCATGGGACTGGTATCCAACGCCTGGGCGGGACTGGGAGCAGCGTTCGGACCGCTGGTAGTGATGTCCTTATATTGGAAGAGAACCAACTTCCCCGGAGCGGTAGCAGGTATCGTTACCGGTGCCCTGACCGTTATCCTCTGGGATTACATCCCTCTCGTGGGTGGACAGACCCTGGGCAAAGCCACCGGTCTGTATTCCCTGGTAGTAGGCTTCGGACTGGGACTTATCGCAATCATAGCAGTCAGCCTCGCTACGAAGGCTCCTTCCGAGGAGATGCTGCAGGAGTTCGAGGATGTGAAGGCGAACAGACTGTAAATTTTCAACTTTTCATGATCCTGAAACTGCCCGGACGCATAGGATTGCGCCGGGCAGTTTTTTTATGGGGTGAAATCTCGCAATTTTTCGCATTACGCCCCGGTGATGCCTGCTGTCCGGGGACAAAAATCTTAATTTGTGGTCGTTCCGCCCCGCCGATATCCGCCTGCCGGGGCGGAATCATTGATTTTTCAAAAATAAACCCCGCGGCATCCGAAACAACGGGGCGCAGTCATGAATTTTGCCAGAATAAGCCCCAACAGCGCCTGAGAGCATTCCGGTGGGGAACGGTTGGGCTTGCTAAAAGATTTATTTAGCTATATTATATTAAGAAGAAACTCACAAAAATACAGTGACTGGTCTATGCAAAATAGCAAAAATAAATTGTATCTAAAAAAATACAATTTTTTGAAAAAAAGTCTTGCAATGCCCATAAATTCAATGTATACTAGTCCTTGCTGTGGCATGATAGCTGTGAAGCGTGAGGTTGCCGGTTCCCAGTAATGGAGATCGGGTTTTCCGTGGAGCGAATGTCAAGTTAGAAAACTGACGGCAAGTCACTGTACCAATTAACATCTGCCTTGAGCAGTAACAACGTGTAAGTTTATGACCGGAGAGAAGAAAGCGTTGCACAAAGGTCGCAGACACACACGGGAATGTGTACAGTCACCGCTTGTCCGTACAAAAAGTAAGTATTTACTTACAAAAGTGCGAAAAGGAGGCGACTTTTTTTATGGCAAATCAGGTAATGAGAATTACATTGAAAGCTTATGAACATCAGCTTGTTGATGCATCTGCCAAAAAAATCATCGAAACTGTTAAGAAGACCGGAGCTCAGGTGAGTGGTCCCGTGCCTCTTCCTACCAAGAAGGAAGTTGTTACCATTCTGAGAGCAGTACACAAGTACAAGGACTCCAGAGAACAGTTCGAGCAGAGAACTCACAAGAGACTGATCGACATCATGGCTCCCACTCAGAAGACTGTTGATGCTCTTCAGAGACTGGAAATGCCTGCCGGTGTTTACATCGACATCAAGATGAAGAACAACTAATAAGTTTTTCAAAGTAAAGCCAAACAACAAAACCTCTACTTAGACGTAAGAACACAGGGCGACAAGTTCGCCGGGGAAATACGCGCAGCGTATTTCTAAGTGTTTCGCAGAAACACTTTGGTCCGCTATGTAGAACACAGGAGGTAAAAATGAAGAAAGCAATTTTGACAACAAAAGTTGGAATGACCCAGATCTTCAATGAAGATGGTGTGCTCGTTCCCGTAACCGTGCTTCAGGCTGGTCCCTGCGTGGTTACTCAGGTAAAGACCGTGGAGAATGATGGCTACAGTGCTGTACAGGTAGGCTTCGTTGACAAGAAGGATAAGGTTGTTAACAAGGATGCCAGCGGCAAGAAGCAGATCGTACACAGACATGGTGTTAACAAAGCAGAGCAGGGCCACTTCAAGAAGGCTGGCGTAAGCTCCAAGAGATATGTAAGAGAGTTCAAGTTTGAGAACGCTGAGGAGTACACCCTTGGTGCAGAGATCAAAGCTGACATCTTCGCTGCAGGCGATAAGGTAGACGCTTCCGCAATCTCCAAAGGTAAGGGCTTCCAGGGCGCAATCAAGAGATTTGGACAGCACAGAGGACCTATGGCTCATGGTTCCAAATTCCATCGTCATCAGGGTTCCAATGGTGCATGTTCCTCCCCTAGCCGTGTATTCAAGGGCAAGGGAATGCCTGGACATATGGGTTGTGTAAAGGTAACTGTTCAGAATCTTGAGGTCGTAAGAGTAGATGCTGAGAAGAATCTGCTTCTGGTAAAGGGCGCAGTTCCCGGACCTAAGAAAGCTTTAGTAACCATCAAAGAGACCGTTAAGGTTGAGGCATAGTTTAGGACGAAAGGAGGACCAATCAGATGGCAAACGTATCTGTTTACAATATGGAAGGCAAAGAAGTTGGTACAATCGAATTAAACGATGCAGTGTTTGGTGTTGAAGTGAACGAGCACCTGGTACACATGGCAGTTGTACAGCAGCTTGCAAATAATCGTCAGGGAACTCAGAAAGCAAAGACCCGTTCTGAGGTATCCGGTGGCGGAAGAAAGCCCTGGAGACAGAAGGGAACCGGTCATGCAAGACAGGGTTCAACCAGATCTCCCCAGTGGGCAGGCGGCGGCGTAGTATTCGCTCCCGTTCCCAGAGATTACTCTTTCAAGCTTAACAAGAAAGAGAAGAGAGCAGCTCTGAAGTCTGCGCTGACCAGCAAGGTTCAGGGAAGCAGCCTGATCGTAGTAGATGAGCTGAAATTCGATGAGATCAAGACCAAGAACTTCGCCAATGTTATGAATAACTTAAAGGTAGAAAAGGGACTGGTAGTGATCGCTGATAACGATACTAACGTAGTTATGTCCGCTAGAAACGTAGCTGATGTAAATACCACTCTGGTAAATACCATCAACGTTTACGACGTAATGAAGGCTAAGACAGTTGTCCTGACCAAGGATGCTGTTGCAAAGATTGAGGAGGTATACGCATAATGGCTGATATTAAATACTATGATGTAATCCTCAAACCCGTTATTACCGAGAAGAGCATGGCTGGCATGGGCGAGAAGAAGTACACCTTCCTCGTTCACACCGAAGCTAACAAGTCTCAGATCAAAGAGGCTGTTGAGAAGATGTTCGAAGGTACCAAGGTTAAGAGTGTTAACACCATCAATATGGATGGCAAGAACAAGAGACGTGGAATGGTTACCGGCAAGACCGCCAAGACCAAGAAGGCAATTGTTCAGTTAACAGCAGATAGCAAAGAGATCGAGATCTTCGCAGGTCTGTAAGAGTAAAGCTACTGCTTAAGATTCAGGTATGCGGCGTAAAGACGCTCGCGCAAAAAATCATCGTAAAGGAGATACAGTAATGGGAATTAAGACATACAACCCCTATACACCTTCCAGAAGAAACATGACTGGTTCTGACTTCTCTGAGATCACCAAGACCTCTCCCGAGAAGAGCCTGTGTGTTTCCCTGAAGAAGAACTCCGGCCGTAACAATCAGGGTAAGATCACTGTAAGACATCGCGGCGGCGGTTCCAGAAGAAAATACAGAGTAATTGATTTCAAGAGATACAAGGATGGCATCCCTGCTACCGTAATCGGTATCGAGTACGATCCTAACAGAACAGCAAACATCGCGCTGATCTGCTATGAAGACGGTACCAAGTCCTATATCCTCGCTCCCGAAGGTCTGACCGACGGAATGAAGGTTATGAACGGTGCAGAGGCCGAAGTCAGAGTAGGTAACTGCTTACCTCTGTCTGAGATCCCTGTAGGTACTCAGGTACACAATATTGAGTTATATCCCGGCAAGGGCGGACAGCTGGTTCGTTCTGCTGGTAACAGCGCACAGCTGATGGCAAAGGA
This sequence comes from Lachnospiraceae bacterium UBA5895, assembly GCA_002431915.1. Lineage (GTDB taxonomy): Bacteria > Bacillota > Clostridia > Lachnospirales > Lachnospiraceae > Acetatifactor. Next base: position 15,407 of record DJEP01000049.1, read on the forward strand.
AGGTAAGTACGCTACCTTACGTCTTCCCTCCGGTGAGATGAGAATGGTTCCCCTGGTTTGCCGTGCAACTGTTGGTGTTGTAGGTAACGTTGATCATAGCCTGGTTAAGATCGGTAAAGCCGGACGTAAGCGTCACATGGGCATTCGTCCCACCGTACGTGGTTCCGTCATGAACCCCAACGACCATCCTCATGGTGGTGGTGAAGGTAAGACCGGTATCGGTCGTCCCGGTCCCAGCACACCTTGGGGTAAACCTGCTCTTGGTCTGAAGACACGTAAATCTAAGAAGGCTTCCAACAAGCTGATCGTAAGAAGACGTGACGGCAGAGCAATCAAATAGTTAAGGAGGAAAGATCATGGCTAGATCACTGAAAAAAGGACCTTTCGCAGACGCAAGCCTGTTGAAGAAAGTCGACGCTTTAAATGCATCAGGACAGAAGCAGGTTATTAAGACCTGGTCCCGTCGTTCTACAATTTTCCCTTCCTTCGTAGGACATACGATTGCTGTTCATGATGGTAGAAAGCATGTTCCCGTATACGTTACTGAGGATATGGTTGGTCACAAGCTCGGTGAGTTCGTTGCAACCAGAACCTTCAGAGGTCACGGCAAGGACGAGAAGAAATCCAAGGTTAGATAATTTAATTGTTGACCTGGAGCTAAAAATATGCTATCTTATATAGATGGCTGGGAGAGCTATGCGCTCTCCCGAGGGTCTTCCCTCGAAATTATATATTAAGAGGAAAGAAGACGGGATATTTTTGTGCGCAGCACTTAGGAAACACACGGGTGCGTTGCGCGGTTTCAGTTTGAAAGGAGGACCAAATCTATGGCTAAAGGACATAGATCCCAAATTAAGAGAGAAAGAAACGCTCAGAAAGATACAAGACCTTCAGCTAAGCTGTCTTACGCAAGAGTATCTGTTCAGAAGGCTTGTTTCGTATTAGATGCCATCAGAGGCAAAGATGTACAGACTGCACTTGGTATTCTGGAGTACAACCCCAGATATGCTTCCAGCCTGATCAAGAAGCTGCTTGAGTCAGCAATCGCTAACGCTGAGAACAACAACGGTATGAATACCGAGAACCTTTATGTTGCAGAGTGCTTTGCAAACAAAGGACCTACCATGAAGAGAGTAAAGCCCAGAGCACAGGGCAGAGCTTATAGAATCGAAAAGAGAATGAGCCACATTACCATCGTTCTTGATGAGAAGAAGTAGGGAAAGGAGCTATTAAAAGTTTATGGGACAGAAAGTTAATCCTCACGGCCTGAGAGTCGGTGTTATTAAAGATTGGGATTCCAAATGGTACGCTGATGCAGAGTTTTCCGATTATCTGGTAGAAGACTACAACATCAGAAAGTTCCTGAAGAAGAAATTATACAGTGCAGGTGTTTCCAAGATCGAGATCGAAAGAGCATCTGACAGAGTAAAGGTTATCATCTATACTGCTAAGCCCGGTGTTGTAATCGGTAAGGGCGGTGCTGAGATCGAAGTAACCAAGAAAGAGCTCTCCAAGTTAACCGATAAGAAGGTTATGGTTGACATCAAAGAAATCAAGAGACCTGACAGAGATGCACAGCTGGTAGCTGAAAACATCGCTCAGCAGCTGGAGAACCGTGTATCCTTCAGACGTGCAATGAAGTCCTGCATGGGCAGAACCATGAAGTCCGGTGCTATGGGTATCAAGACCTGCTGTTC